>NZ_CP045318.1:0-97500 GCF_009363255.1 Roseivivax sp. THAF197b
ATGACACTGGAGCAATGGGGCACGGTTCAGGACAATTTGGCGCGGACGCTGGGCGAGAACAATTTCGCCACGTGGATCAAGCCACTCAAATTTGACGGCTACAAGGAAGGCGTCGCGGTTTTGCAGGCGCCAACGCATTTCGTCGGAAATTACGTTTCGCAGAATTTCGGGGACGCGATTCTTGCGGGGATCTCTCATATCGAGCCGGATGTGCGCCGCATCCAGTTCCGTGTCTCTCATGATCGCGCTGCGTCATCGCCTGCCTCCGCAACCGCACGTCCGTCCAAGCCTGCCGCCCCAGCCGACGCCTCCACTAATGGCGCCGATCTTTTGCCGAGCGCCCCTCTCGATTCCCGGCTCACCTTCGACAATTTCGTGGTCGGCAAGCCCAACGAACTTGCGAACGCGGCGGCGCGCCGGGTCGCCGAGGGCGGACCGGTCACCTTCAACCCGCTGTTCCTGCATGGCGGCGTGGGCCTTGGTAAGACCCACCTGATGCACGCCATCGCGCTGGAACTGCGCGCCCGCAATCCCGAGCTGAACGTTCTCTATCTCTCGGCCGAGCAGTTCATGTACCGCTTCGTCCAGGCGCTGCGTGACCGCCGCATGATGGATTTCAAGTCGCTCTTCCGTTCGGTCGACGTGCTCATGGTCGATGATGTCCAGTTCATCGCGGGCAAGGATTCCACGCAGGAAGAGTTCTTCCATACGTTCAACACGCTCGTGGATCAGAACAAGCAGATCGTCATCTCCGCCGACCGCGCCCCGGACGAGATCAAGGATATGGAGAACCGGATCCGCTCGCGCCTGCAATCGGGCCTTGTCGTGGATCTGCACCCGACCGATTACGAGCTGCGTCTCGGGATCCTGCAATCCAAGTGCGAAAGCCACGGGCAGCACTATCCCGATGTCGTCATTGAGGACGGCGTTCTGGCCTTCCTTGCGCACCGGATCTCGTCGAACGTGCGCGTGCTCGAAGGGGCACTGAACCGGCTTTATGCCTTCGCGTCGCTGGTGGGCAAACCGGTCACGCTGGAGCTGGCGCAGGATTGCCTGTCGGACGTGATCCGCGCGTCCGAGCGCAAGATCTCCGTCGAGGAAATCCAGCGCAAGGTCGCCGAGCATTATCATATCCGTCTGTCCGATCTGATCGGTCCGAAACGCGTGCGCAACTTCGCGCGTCCGCGCCAGGTGGCCATGTATCTCTGCAAGCAGATGACCGCCCGGTCCCTGCCCGATATCGGGCGCCGCTTCGGCGGGCGCGACCACACCACCGTCATGCACGGCGTGAAGCGGATCGAGGACCTGATGCGGTCGGATGCGCAGATTGCCGAAGACGTGGAATTGCTGCGCCGCGCGCTCGAGGAATGAGTCTCCGTCACCACAATTGACGCATAGCGGTCGCGTCCAGGCCCAGCGGCCTTGACGCCCCCGTGCAGACGTCGGACAAAACGGGAAACCTGACGGCGTGAGGACCTCCTCGCGCCGCATCGGTGTCTCTGGAGGGATAGATCATGAAAGTCAGCATGGAGCGCGGGGCTCTGCTCAAGGCGGTGAGCCAGGCCCAATCCGTGGTCGAGCGGCGCAACACCATTCCGATCCTCGCCAACGTGCTGATCGAGGCCGAAGGCGATACCGGGCAATTCCGCGCGACCGACCTCGATATCGAGGTGGTCGACAAGGCCCCGGCCCAGGTGGAGCGCGCAGGCGCCACGACGGTCTCGGCGGTGACGCTGCACGAAATCGTCCGTAAGTTGCCTGACGGCGCGCCCGTGACCCTGTCCGAGGACAGCGCGGCGGGGCGCCTCACGGTCGAGGCGGGTCGGTCGAACTTTTCGCTCGCGACGCTGCCCAAGGAAGACTTCCCGGTCATGGCGACCTCGGAATACGCCTCCAACTTCTCGATCAAGGCGGCCGTGCTGCGGCGGCTTTTCGACAAGTCGAAATTCGCGATCTCCACCGAAGAGACGCGCTACTACCTGAACGGCGTCTACATGCATGTCGCGGAAAGCGCGGATGGCCGGGTTTTGCGCTGCGTGGCCACCGATGGTCATCGCCTTGCGCGCATCGATGCGGATCTGCCCCTGGGTGCGGATGACATGCCGGGCGTGATCGTGCCGCGCAAGACCGTGGGCGAGCTGCGTAAGCTTCTCGACGATGATGACATGGATATCGCGGTGTCCGTCTCGGAGACCAAGGTGCGCTTCGCCACGCCCGACATCACCCTGACCTCCAAGGTCATCGACGGCACCTTCCCCGATTATACCCGCGTCATTCCGCAGGCGAATACGAAACGGCTGGAAGTGGATGCGTCCGAGTTCGCAAAGGCCGTGGACCGCGTTTCGACCGTCTCCTCCGAACGCTCCCGCGCGGTGAAGCTGCAACTTGACGAGGACCGGCTGGTCCTGTCGGTGAACGCGCCCGACAGCGGCGCCGCCGAAGAGGAACTCGCCGTGGCCTATGGCGACGAGCGGCTGGAGATCGGCTTCAACGCGAAATACCTGCTCGAGATCGCGAGCCAGGTCGACCGCGAGAATGCCGTGTTCATGTTCAACTCGGCAGGCGATCCGACGCTGATGCGCGAAGGCACCGACGAAAGCGCGGTCTACGTGGTCATGCCGATGCGGGTGTGATCCGCGACGCTCAAGACTGTCCATCAGGCCCCGTGCGCTGCGCGGGGCCTTTGCTTTTCCGGGCGGAGCGTCTTTAAAGCCGGATATGAACCTCGCTCTTCAGACGCTCACCCTGTCGCATTTCCGGTCGCATCGGCGGGCGGACATGGCCGTGGACACCCGGCCCGTCGCGATTTTCGGGCCGAATGGCGCGGGCAAGACGAACCTTCTGGAGGCCGTGTCGCTTTTCTCCCCGGGGCGAGGCATGCGGCGGGCCTCCGCGCAGGACATGGCGCGCAGGCCGGAGGCGCTGGGCTGGAAGATCTCAGGCATCGTGGCGGGGCCGCAGGGCCGGTCGGAGGTCGCGTTCCTGTCCGAGAACGGCCAGCCCCGACAGGTGCGCATCGATGACAAGTCGCAGCCGCAGACGCAGCTCGGTCGAATTGCCCGGGTGTTGTGGCTGGTGCCCTCCATGGATCGGCTGTGGATCGAGGGGGCGGAAGGGCGACGGCGCTTTCTCGACCGGATGACGCTGTCCTTCTTTCCCGATCACGCCGAGGCCAGCCTCGATTACGAGAAGGCCATGCGCGACCGCAACCGCCTGCTGAAGGACAATGTGCGCGATGCGCATTGGTATCGGGCCCTTGAGGCGCAGATGGCCCGCACCGGCGCCGTGATCGACGCGAACCGCCGCGTGGCCCTGGCCCGTCTTGCAGATGCGCAGGACGGGGCGGAGACGGCGTTTCCAACCGCCACGCTCGACCTAGTCCACGCAGATGGCGACCTGCCCGAAGGCGAGGCGGCGCTGAGCAATGCGCTGGCGGCCTCGCGCCCGCGGGACCTGATGGCCGGGCGAACCCTGGTCGGCCCGCATCGCGCGGACCTCGTCGGGACGTTCGCAGCCAAGGGCGTCTTGGCGGCGGATTGCTCCACAGGGGAGCAGAAGGCGCTTTTGATCTCGCTCATTCTGGCCAATGCGCGGGCCATCGCCGCCGATTTCGGTGCGCCGCCCCTTCTGCTCCTCGATGAGGTGGCCGCGCATCTCGATGCAGGGCGTCGGGCCGCGCTTTACGCGGAGGTCACGGCGCTTGGTGCGCAGGCCTGGATGACTGGGACGGGGCCCGAATTGTTCGCCGAACTGGG
The DNA here is from genome assembly GCF_009363255.1 of Roseivivax sp. THAF197b. Classification (NCBI taxonomy): domain Bacteria; kingdom Pseudomonadati; phylum Pseudomonadota; class Alphaproteobacteria; order Rhodobacterales; family Roseobacteraceae; genus Roseivivax; species Roseivivax sp. THAF197b. The sequence continues at coordinate 3,756 of NZ_CP045318.1, forward strand.
CGACCGCGCGCAATATATCGAGGTGACCGAGACGGCGGGCGAAAGCCGGGTGACCCAGAAGGAGCAACCATGACCCTCGGTCTGACCGAACTGACGCTTTATGCGGGCGCGCTTTTGATCCTGTTCCTGACACCCGGCCCGGTCTGGGTGGCCCTTGTCGCCCGCGCGCTGTCCGGCGGGTTCAACGCGGCCTGGCCACTGGCGCTGGGCGTGGTCGTGGGTGATATGCTCTGGCCCTTTCTGGCCATCCTCGGCGTCAGTTGGATCGTCTCGGTCTATGGCGGATTCATCGAGGCGTTGCGCTGGGTCGCGGCGGCCACGTTTTTCGTCATGGGGGCGCTCATCCTGCGCAATGCAGACACGGACCTCTCGGGCGATAGCCGCCTGACGCGGCCGGGCATGTGGGCGGGATTCGTCGCGGGACTTGCCGTCATCATCGGCAACCCGAAAGCGATCCTGTTCTACATGGGCATGCTGCCGGGCTTTTTTGACATCACCCGCGTGACATGGGCCGACATGGCCGTGATCTCGCTGATTTCGGCGTTCGTGCCGCTCGTTGGAAACCTTATGCTCGCCGTGTCGATCGACCGGGTGAAGCGGCTTTTGTCGAGCCCCGAGGCCGTGCGCCGGACCAATATAACGGCCGGATGTCTGCTGATCGGCGTGGGGTGCATTATCCCCTTCACCTGAGACGCAAAATCTGGGGCAATGGCGTGACATTCCCCACCAGAATTCGTATAAAATGCCGGACAAGAACAAGGAAAATTCCCATGGCAGAGAGCACCGGTGTGCCCGAAGAATACGGCGCTGGATCCATCAAGGTTCTCAAGGGCTTGGAGGCCGTGCGCAAGCGGCCCGGCATGTATATCGGCGACACCGATGACGGCTCCGGCCTGCACCACATGGTCTACGAGGTGGTCGATAACGGCATCGACGAGGCTTTGGCCGGTCACGCCACCCGCGTGAACGTCAAGCTGCACGCCGATAACAGCGTGTCGGTGTCCGATAACGGGCGCGGCATCCCGGTCGATATCCACGAGGAAGAGGGCGTCTCGGCGGCCGAGGTCATCATGACCCAGCTGCATGCGGGCGGGAAGTTCGACCAGAACTCTTACAAGGTCTCGGGCGGTCTGCACGGCGTGGGCGTCTCGGTGGTGAATGCGCTGTCCGATTGGCTGGAGCTGCGCATCTGGCGCAACGGGCGCGAGCATGTGGCCCGCTTCGAGCGGGGCGAGACGGTCGAGCATCTCAAGGAGGTGGGCGACGCAAACGGCCAGAAGGGCACCGAGGTGCGCTTCCTCGCGTCCACGACGACCTTCTCCAACCTCGATTACGACTTCCACATCCTGGAAAAGCGCCTGCGCGAACTCGCCTTCCTGAACTCCGGCGTGCGCATCGTTCTGGAGGATGAGCGCCCCGCCGAGCCCCTGCGCTCGGAGCTTTACTACGACGGCGGCGTCAAGGAATTCGTGAAGTATCTCGACCGCTCCAAGTCCCCGATGATCGAGGAGCCGATCTACATGACCGGCGAACGGGACGGGATCGGCGTCGAGGTCGCGATGTGGTGGAACGACAGCTACCACGAGAACGTCCTGCCCTTCACCAACAACATCCCGCAGCGCGATGGCGGCACGCATATGGCGGGCTTTCGCGGCGCGCTCACGCGGACGCTGACCAAGTATGCGCAGGAAAGCGGCATCGCCAAGCGCGAGAAGATCAGCTTCACCGGCGACGATGCGCGTGAGGGTCTGACCTGCGTCCTGTCGGTCAAAGTGCCCGATCCGAAATTCTCGTCCCAGACCAAGGACAAGCTCGTCTCGTCCGAAGTGCGCCCCGCCGTTGAAGGCCTGATGAACGAGAAGCTGTCGGAATGGTTCGAGGAGAACCCGAACGAAGCGAAGATGATCGTCGGCAAGATCGTCGAGGCGGCGATGGCGCGCGAAGCGGCCCGCAAGGCCCGCGAATTGACCCGCCGCAAGACGGCGATGGACGTGAATTACCTCGCGGGCAAGCTCAAGGATTGCTCCGAGAAGGACCCCGCCAAGACCGAGCTGTTCATCGTCGAGGGTGACAGCGCCGGCGGCTCTGCTCAGACCGGCCGCGACCGGGGCACGCAGGCGATCCTGCCGCTCAAGGGCAAGATCCTGAACGTGGAGCGCGCGCGCTTTGACCGGATGCTGTCCTCCCAGGAGATCGGCAACCTCGTCATGGCGCTGGGCACCGGGATCGGGCGCGACGAGTTCGACATCTCCAAGCTGCGCTACCACAAGATCGTTCTGATGACGGATGCCGACGTGGACGGCGCGCATATCCGCACGCTGCTTCTGACCTTCTTCTATCGCCAGATGCCTGAGCTGATCGAGGGCGGTTACCTCTACATCGCGCAGCCGCCGCTCTACAAAGTCTCGCGCGGCAAGTCCGAGGTCTATCTGAAGGACACGCCCGCGCTCGAGGATTACCTGATCCAGCAGGGCACCGAAGGCGCCATCCTGCAGCAGGGCAACGGCGAGGAAATCACCGGCACGGACCTCGTGCGCGTGGTGGACGAGGCGCGGCAATTGAAGCGTGTGCTCGATGCCTTCCCGACGCATTATCCGCGCCGCATCCTCGAACAGGCCGCGATTGCGGGTGCCTTCGTTCCGGGTGCGGTCGATGCGGACCTGCAGGGCGTTGCGAACCGCGTGGCCGAACGGCTCGACCTCATTGCCGTGGAATACGAGAAGGGCTGGCAGGGCCGCATCACCCAGGACCGCGGCATCCGCCTTGCCCGCATCCTGCGCGGGGTCGAGGAGGTGCGCACGCTTGACGGCACCATGCTCCGCTCGGGCGAGGCGCGCCGCACCGGCAGCTTCACCCAGGCACTGCAAGCCGTCTATGGCAGTCCCGCCTTCCTGCAGCGCAAGGACCGCCGTCAGGTGATCCACGGCCCGCTCGATCTGCTGGAGGCGATCCTCGAAGAGGGCGAGAAGGGTAACCAGCTGCAACGCTACAAGGGTCTGGGCGAAATGAACCCGAGCCAGCTTTGGGAGACGACGCTCGATCCTGATGCCCGCACGCTTCTGCGCGTCGAGGTTGAGGATATGGCCGAGGCGGACGATCTCTTCACCAAGCTGATGGGTGACGTGGTCGAGCCGCGCCGCGACTTCATCCAGCAGAATGCGCTGAGCGTGGAAAACCTCGACTTCTGAGGAATTGTAGGATTGCGCAATACCTTGCGCGATACCCAAAATCTTGCGCGATTTCCGCATAGGTTTGCGCGCCAGTCTTTTCAGCCAAAAATGCGCTCTCCCAAGGCAAGATTGGAAAATGATGGGCGTAGACAGCGCGCCCACGACATTTTGGCCACCGTCGCGTTTTCGCAACGTCAGGGACCAAAGCTGAAAGTGAACGTGCGGCGAGCTACAGATTGGTAGGCGTTTTGGGGGTCAGGCGAGCGGTCGTGCACTTCCGCCGGCATACAGGTTGTACGCTCTCTGATTTCGGAGGCCCGCCGAGCAGACCCCAACCCTCGAAAAGGGGGGTTATTCCCGTCTCGCCTTGCGCCCGCGGTAATTCGCAACGCGCAAGGCGGCGGGCGCGATCGAGAAGCGCGACAGCGTGGTCATCACAGGTCGGACAACGGACCGTCCGCCCGTCTGCTCGCGGACGACAATGTAAAGCCCCGAGGCGATCACCACGATGCTGCCGATCAGTGTCGAGTTATCGATTGTCTCGCCGAAGAGAAGCGCGCCAAATGCCGCGGCCCACAGGATTTGGCTGTAGTTCATGGGCGACACAACCGCTGCCTCGCCGGATCGGAAAGCGGCAATGACGGTCAGCTGCGCCGAGAAGTTCAAGGCGGCAACCAGCCCGAACAGCGCCAGGTGTTCAAGCGGTACTGGTTTGTAGACCGCGGGCAATGCCATCCCGGAAAGCACGAAGGCGGCCAGCATCGGATACAGCAGCAACACAGCGCTCCGCTCGACACCGGACACCTTGCGCCCGGACACCGCCGCCAGCGCGCCTCCGAAGGCGGCCCCGAACGCCGCGAGATGCCCGAGTCCCAGCTCGGTGCTGCTTCCCGGCCGAAGGATGATGAGCACGCCTGCAAACCCAACCAGGATTGCCACGAGCCGATGCGCCCCCAGCCGCTCGCCGAGGATGGGCCATGCAAGCAGGGTGATCATCAGTGGTGCGGTGAACAAAAGGCTGTAGACTTGGGCCAGCGGCAAAACGGCGAAGGCGTAGAATGCGCAGATCGAGTTCAGGATATAGCCTACCACGCGCAACCCCACCCAGAGCGGGCGGCGCGGTCTGAGGCTCGCTTCCGCCGGGTCGCTCATCAGCATCAACAGCGTGATCGGAAAACCGAACAGCACCAGGAAGAAGAGCGTCTGCAGCGGTGCATAGGTTTGCCCCAGCACCTTGATGACGATGTCATTCGTGGCATAGATCGCGTAGCCAAGCAGACCCAAGAGCGCGCCCTTGAGATTGGGGGTAAGGGCCTGCATGACGGGGTCTCCTTGAGAGGTGCCTGTGTTTCCAGGCAGCCACGTCGAATCGCGTGTGATCCCCCTCTACGCCTGCGTTTTGGGATGATCAACGCGGGCTTTTTGGCCCGGGTCAAAGCGGCGGTTTGCAGCGTGGTAATCAGCGTCCCGTCACTTGAACGAAACCTCAATCGCCGAGAAAGCTAATGTTTCACATCTGGCGTTCGTGTGGGGATCTTGATTCATCTGGCAGCTGAATCCAGGGCGAGGATTTTGGGCGGACAGCCGCCATTCGCTGCAAGTTGCACCAAAGTCCGCTGTGTGGACCGATTGGGGAGCAGGCGCACGCCACGTACTCGGCTGCAAGCAGGGTCCCTTTGCGCGTTTCGATCCAGATGATGTCGCGCACGCTGGGTGTGTCCCGCAGCGGACTCTATGCCTATCACAGCCGCTGCCCGAGTGCCCGGCAGGTTGTCGATGAGACACTGACCAAACGGATCGCGGCGATCCACAAGGCATCAAAAGAGACCTATGGAGCGCCCTGCTTTCAACCCGAGTTGGCCGATGAGGGCGTCTTTGTCGGTCGCAAGCGCATCGAGCGGCTGATGCAAGCCAAGGGCTTGAAGGGTGTCCGCCGCCGCAAGTTCATAGTGACTACAGAGCGCGATCCGAGGGCGCGCCCGGCAACTGATCTGGTTGACCGCAACTTCTATGCCGATGCGCCTAACCTGCTGTGGGTGGCCGACATCACCTTCGTGCCGACTTGGGCGGGCTTTCTGTATCTTGCGGTGGTGCTCGATGCCTTCAGCCGTCGTGTCATCGGCTGGGCCATGGGCACCCGGCAGAGAAGAACCCAGCTGGTGCTCGATGCGATGAACATGGCGGTCGCACAGCGCAAACCTGTTAGCGTCATCCATCATAGCGACCAGGGCTCGTAACACACATCCGTGGCCTTCGGGCTCAGTTGCAAGGAAATGGGCGTCCGAACATCCATGGGTTCGGTCGGCGATTGCTACGATAACGCGATGTGCGAGAGCTTCTTCGCCACCCTTTTGCAAACTCCTCGATCGCCGGAAGTTCAAAACCGTGGCTGAGGCCCGTGTCGCCTGCTTCGAGTTCATCGAAGGCTGGTACAACCCCTCGCGCCGCCATTCGGCTTTGGGATACAAGTCACCAATCAATTACGAAAGGGCCGCCGCTGAAGGGCTGGAAACTGAAAGCCCATAACCGTCCACGAGAGTGAACTCCAACTCCACTCAAACGCATCGACTGCCAAGCTAAAGGCGAGGCTATAAGAGCTGTCCCGCATATGCCCGTTATAGTCGATCCAGTCCGGCACGACGGTCGATTTGAAGTGGAAAAGCTTGCTCATGAGTCAGCAATCGCGACTGTACGTTTCAGGATGTCGACGCCCTGTGTTTTCCAGAAATGCAGGAGATCGATGAATATCCAATTCTCGGCAAGCTTTTTGCCATCCCGGCGGTAAATATCGATGACCCGCATCTCTCCGGGCCTGTCTGACCCAGGCATGCCCATGAAACCGCCTGAATGGCGCGCGGTGAAATTTGGCCAGCCGAAGAAGCCTCCATAATGCCCCTCTGCGAGCCGAGCGAGGTGGCGGGTCTTCGATCGGTCCTTGAAGGCCGCACGGAATGGGCCGGAATGTTGCTTTGCGTAGCGTTCGATCGTGTAGGTCGCGCCGATGCCTGCAGGCCCCCACCATACCATATCGTCAGTCCAGCTCTGGGCCAGCTCCTCCTCAAGCGGGAGACCTGATTGCCATGTGCCCAAATCGCCGATCATCGCGTTGATCGTGGCGAGCGTCGCCTGGCCTTCGGCATCGAGGGCGTCATCAAAAAGCAATCCATCGTGCGTCAGTGGGCCGGGCTGTACCAGGTGGGCCGCGGTCTGAGGTGGAAAGGGATTGAGCCCGGCCTGCATCATCAGGTGCGGGATGTCGAAGTACATCGCTGTCTCTGCGATGCGTTCGTTCTCAATCCGGTTGAACTCGCAGTAACGCAAGAAAACCATTTTTCCGGTCGGTGCGATGCCCAGCCATGGCCGGTCGAATAGCCCCATCAGGTGGCCCATCGACACCACCCAGGTGCCGGTGAATCCGTCAATCTCGTTCTTGCCGGCAAAGAATATGTCCTGCCGACGTTGCATGCGGCTCAGCGACAGGCGCAGCGGTTTCCAGAACTGCTCCGCCACAGCTTCTGCCCCGGTCAGTTCGTCGAACGGGTGAAAGCCTCGCCACAACGCATCGGTGGCCATGAATTCGGACAAAACATGGCCGATTCGGTTAGGAGATGCGCGCTCCAACGCTGAATACAGCGCGCGGACCAACCGTTTTTCTTTCTGAAAACTCATCATGAATCCCGCATGTTGCATACGATTGCAAAAAAACGTTGCCATACTGGTCGAAGCGAGTCTATCGTTTTTGAAAACGTATGCAAAATTTGCCAGCCATGTCTCAAGGGGGCTCAGATGGCCGAAATACAGCTCCGAAATGTCTGTAAGCGGTGGGGGGGATTTGTCGGGGTCGATAATTTCGATCTGACGATCGCCGACCGTGAGTTCCTGGTGCTGCTGGGTCCGTCAGGTTGTGGCAAGACCACAACGATGCGGATGATCGCGGGTCTTGAGGATCCGTCGGATGGTGAGATCTGGATCGGCGATCGCAAGGTCAACGACTTGGAGCCCAAGGACCGCGATGTCGCGATGGTGTTCCAGAGCTACGCGCTTTACCCGAACCTGAATGTCTACGAGAACATCCGCTTTCCTCTGAAGGTGCGCGGCGTCGACCGTTCGACCCACGACGAAAAGGTGCGACGCGCCAGCGCTATGGTTGAACTGGACGATTTTCTGCACCGCAAGCCGGCGGAACTGTCCGGCGGTCAGCGCCAGCGCGTGGCTCTGGCTCGCGCCATCGTTCGTGAACCCAACGTGTTCCTGATGGATGAGCCGCTGTCGAATCTCGACGCCAAGCTCAGGGTCTCGACCCGGGCGCAAATCAAGAACCTGTCCCACGAATTATCCGTCACCACAATCTACGTCACTCACGACCAGATCGAAGCCATGACGCTGGCCGACCGCGTGGTGGTGATGAAGAAAGGCATCGTCCAGCAGGTGGGCAGCCCGACTGAGATTTATGACTTCCCTGCCAACACCTTCGTTGCCAGCTTCATCGGATCGCCGGCGATGAACCTGATCGAAGGTTCTGCCGCGAATGGCTGCTTCACCGCGCCGGAGACCCGCATCGACGGGCTTTCCGCGCCGGACGGCACGGTCACGCTGGGCTTCCGAGCAGAGGATGCGCGGGTGGTCGAAAGCGGTGGGCAGATCAACGCGCCGATCTACACGCTCGAATTGCTGGGTGACGCAACCATGGTCACGGTGCGTCTGGGTAGGACGTTGGTCAGCGTGCGCGCTGACAAGGGGTTCCGTGCCGAGATCGGCGATATGGCCTCGATCCAAGTGCCCATCGACCATTGCCACCTGTTCGACGGCCAAACCGGCCAGCGTATCGGGAATTGATAAACTTTCTCTCTCGGGGTGACCCGAGGGCAGTCAGCGGACGCGTGATTGCAGGGCGTGTCCACCCAACAGAAACGCAGGGAGAATGACATGTTTCTGAAGAAGATTGCGACGACCGGCCTGTTTGTAAGCTTGATGTCCAGCGCTGCCTTTGCCGAAGGGCATGGCGCAATGTGCGGTCCTGAGGGCCAATCGATCCGCATCCTCGCCTCGGACTTTCCGGCGATCCATGCCGTGGTCGACGAGGCCGAGAAGAACTGCGGCGCACAGGCCGAGGAATTCACCCGCAACCACACTACTGAAGCGCGCCAGATCATGAATGCGGCGCTCACGCCCGACCCTGCGGAATATACTTCGGTGATCGTTGCCAACGCGACCCTCACACAGCTGATGAACGATGGCCTCGTTCGCCCGCTGAACGATCTGGTTGAGAAATACGGTCAAAACCTGCCGCAAAACCTGCTGATCACCCTCGACGGCAATGTCATGGCGGTGGCGTTCATGGCCAACGCGCAGCATCTCTTTTCACGCAAGGACATCCTGGCTGAGGTCGGTATTGACGAAATCCCCTCCACCTATGACGAGGTCATCGCTGCGGCAAAAGCGATCCGCGAGGCCGGGATCATGGAACATCCCATTGTGATGAACATGAAGACCGGCTGGAACGTGGGCGAGTCCTTTAACCTCGTGTTCATGGCGCATGGCGGTGAATTCTTTGAACCAGGCACGGCAGAGCCTGCGATTAACAGCCCTGAGGGGGTTGCCGCGCTAAATACCCTCAAAGAGCTCGTCGAATACGCGCACCCCGATCATCTGACGCAAGCCTCCAATGAGACCCAAGGTCTGTGGGAGGCAGGGCAGGCAGCACTGGGGATCATGTGGGGCTCGCGGGGCGCGCCGATCCTCGACGATGAAGGTTCGACCGACGAAATCACCGCCAACACGGTTCTGTCCGCGGCACCGACGGCCGAACCCGGTGGCGTGCCCGGCGCGACCCTGTGGTGGGATGGATTCACCATCTCCACCAACGTCTCCGACGCAGAGGCCGAAGCCACCTTTGCCGCGCTGGCCAGCGCAATGAACGCGGATATGGTCGCGGCGAACAACGACGACGCGGTCTGGCTACTGGACGGCTTTAAGCCGGGACCCGCCGCGGCGGGTGTCGCCGCTACTGCTCAGGGCGGTGCACAGCCTTACCCGATGATCCCGCAGATCGGGCTGATGCATAACGCTCTCGGGTCCGAGCTGGCCGATTTCCTGAAGGGCGGGGAGAGCGCCGAGAAAGCGCTTGGCGATGTCGAGGCCGCTTATGTGACCGCAGCAAAGGAAGCGGGCTTTCTCAAGTAACCGCCTCACGGGAGGGGCGCCTGCGCGCCCCTTCCACCCTCTTTCCAAGCCTCATCCGGGACGTACGCCATGAAGCATCGCACCTTTTTCTGGTTCATCCTGCCGACACTCTCGGCGATGATCCTCTTCATCGCATTGCCCATCGTCTCCGTTTTCGTTCAATCCCTGTTCGTCGAGCATGAACAGGTGCAGGTGGTCTCCGAGAGCTGCGGTCCGTTCGGCTGCACTGAAACCACTTCGATCGACCTCGAAGCCACCCAAAAACTCCGCGAGGAGCAACCGTTGGGCCGGTTCAATGGTCTGAACACCTATTTCAACCGTTCGCATCTTGCGATTTCCGACATTGGTGAGGCCTGGTCGGCTTCGAGCAGCTTGGGGGAGTTCTGGCGCGAGGTTTATAACCTACCGTTCTACAACGCGCTCACTTTCACGCTGGCGTATACCTTCATTGTAACGCCGCTGGTGCTCATCCTGGGCCTCGCGATTGCCGTGGGCGTGAACAATCTCCCCCGCGCATTCAAGGGATTTGCAATCTTCATTTCTCTTCTGCCGTTCCTGGTCACCCCGCTGGTCGGTTCGTTGATCCTGTTTTGGATGGTGGACGTGGACGGCGTGATCGGAGCGACGATCCAGAACATTTTCAACGATCCGTCGCTCAGTCTCAAAGCCTCGACCCCGCTGATGTGGACCATGTTGATGGTCTACGGCGTCTGGCACACTCTGCCGTTCAGCTTCATCACATTCTACGCGGGCTTGCAGACCGTTCCCGAGGATACGTTGGAGGCGGCGAAGATCGACGGCGCCTCGAAATGGCAAAGCCTGATCCACGTGATCGTGCCGCATCTAATGCCATTGGTGTCTTTCGTGACGCTGATGCTCATCATGGACAACTTCCGCGTCTTTGAACCGATCGTAAGTTTCTCTGCCGAGGCCCATGCAAGGTCACTGAGCTGGATCATCTTCAACGACCTGCGTGAAAGCGGCAATCCGCTCTACGCTTCCGCGGGCGCGACCTCACTGCTCACGATCATTCTGGTGGTGATCCTGATGATGCCCGTCCTGGTCCGCACATGGCGTGACTTCACCCGTAAAGCCCACTGAGGAGTCGATCATGGCAACCGCAGCTCAATCCCGCCTGACCCCACTCAAGATCGCCTCCTTCGGCCTTGTCCTGCTCTGGCTCATTATCGCGGCGTTCCCGTTTTTCTGGACCTTCTGGGGCAGTTTCAAGGTGCAGGCGGACTTCCTGTCCAAGGCTGACTGGATGAACGCGATCAGAGGCACGAACACCATTGCACAAACCGGCAGTGCCTTCACCACCGAGGCGTATCGCGGTGCCTGGATCGACGAAAGCTTCTGGTTTAATTTCAAGAACACCGGGATCGTCGTATTCTTCACAGTGATAATCTCTCTGACCTTCGGAACGCTGGGTGGGTATGCTCTGGCTCGGTCCGGTTTCCGTTATGCATTCTGGATCCTGATGGCCGCGCTTGTGTTCCGCGCCATGCCTCATATCACGCTCGTCTCGGGCTACCTGCTGTGGTTCTTCGAGTGGAACGTCTGGGGCATCCTGCCAACGACCATCATCGTGCTCGTGGCGATCAATCAGCCCTTCACGCTCTGGATGCTGCACTCGTTCTTCAAGAACATCCCAAAGGATATGGACGAAAGTGCCATGGTCGATGGCTGCACCCGGTTTCAGGCGTTCCGGCATGTGATCGTGCCGGTCATGTGGCCGGGCGTCATCACCACGGGGCTGTTCAGCTTCCTGCTCGCCTACAATGACTTCACCGTGACCGTGATGCTTCTGAGCGAGCAGAACGAGACAATCATCCCTGCCATCAACAGCTTCATGGGCACGACGCAGGTCGAAGGCAAAGTGATGTACGCCGTCGCCGCCGTCGTCTCGGCCACTGCGCCCCTGTTCGTGCTGATCCTGTTCTTCCAGCGCCAGATCGTCAGCGGACTGACCGCGGGCGCCGTGAAGGGGTAAACGATGACGGTCCACGACCAGAACAAGGCTACTGTTGCCGCGCTGCGATCCGCACTTGCAAGCTGTGATGCCGCGCAGGCGAAGGCCGCCATCATAGAGGGCTTTGCGCCGGACGCCCGTATCCGCCTTGGACATCCGTTTCAGGATGTGGACGGACCGAACGATCTATGGGACCGGGTCTATGCGCAGCTCTTTGCCGCAATGCCGGACCTTGAGCGCCGCGACTTCATTGTCATGGCCGGGCCGCGCTGGGGTGTCGGGCAAACTGGCAACTGGGTTGGCCTCGGCGGCAATTTCGTCGGCACGCTAAGCCATGACTGGCTGGGCATCCCTGCCAGTCACACCCCTGTTTTCATGCGTTACCAGGAATACCTGCGTTTCGACAACGGCAGGATCGTCGAAATGGAGGGTCTTTGGGACATCCCGCAGCTCATGCAACAGGCCGGGGTCTGGCCGATGGCTCCGCAGCGGGGGGTGGAATGGATGTGCCCCGGCCCGGCGGACGGGCAGGGGACCATCGCCACGCCATTTGATGACGCGCAGGCCGATGCTTCGGTGCAATTGGTCTGGAACATGCTGCACGAACTCAAACAAGGAACCGCCGAGACGCCAGAACGGGGGTTGGGTGGGTATTGGCATAACCATGCGCTCTGGTACGGGCCGACTGGCCTTGGATCAGCACGCGGGCACAACAGCATTGCCAATCTCATCTTTCGGCAGTTCCGCGAAGGGCTTTCCGACAACATCCGCCACCTCGACGAAGGAGTGTTTTTCGGGGATCGGAACCTTGTCGCGTTCACCGGATGGCCCTCCGGAACGGCGACGCATTCGGGGGACGGGTTCCTCTCTCTTGCGCCCACCGGCCGCCGCATTGAGCGCCGCTCGCTTGATTTCTGGCGAGTCGAGAACGGGCAGGTCCGCGAGTGCTGGGTGATGGTCGATATGCTCGATCTCTACCGGCAATTGGGCGTGGATATTCTCGGCCGCCTCCATTCCATGCCGATTGAAAGGAAAGTCGCATGAAAGGATCGCGCCCGGAACAGGCCGTGCTCACAAAAGGCACGGACATGACCAAGACCGACGAGACCTGTGCCGTGATCGAAGGCATGGTGGATGGTCTCAACGACCATCGGATCGACGATATCGGCCAGTTCTTTGCCGATGGTTTCCGCTGGATGGGCAACCAGGGCTGCGGGACCAAGACGGGCCTAAAGGAGTTCCAGGAAAACTGGCAGCGCCCGTTCCAGGCCGCGTTCTCCGACAAGACCTGCATCGACGAGGCCCGGCTTTACATGGGCGAATGGGCCGCCGCTTTCGGGCGGCAGGATGCCACCCATTCCGGCACCTTCATGGGCATCGCGCCCACCGGCAAGCGGATCCAAATCCGGTACATGGATTTCTGGAAGGTCGAGAACGGCAAGATAACCGACAACTGGGTGATGGTCGATTTCCCGCATGTGCTGGCCCAGTTGGGCCATGACGTTTTCAACGGCGAGGGCTGGGAAGCCTTCGACCGGGGCGAGAAGACCCCGCCCAGACCCGCAAACTGAGGATTACTGAGATGAGCATCGAACGCATCAAGACATCGAAACCTGAAACCGACCGCGCCGAAGACGACACCAAGGTACGCAGCATCGTCGAAGCCGGCCTGAAAGATATCGAGTGTCGCGGCGACGCCGCAGTTCGCGAGATGAGCCAGAAGTTCGACAATTATGCGCCCGAAAGCTTCCGCCTGACACAAGGTGAGATCGAAGGGCTGATGTCCAGGGTCTCGGCCCGCGACATGGAGGACATCAAGTTCGCGCAGACCCAGGTGATGGATTTCGCCCGGGCGCAGCGGGACGCGATGAAAGATATCGAGGTCGAAACCCTGCCTGGCGTGATCCTCGGGCATAAGAACATCCCCGTGCAGTCGGTGGGGTGCTATGTGCCCGCCGGAAAATTCCCGATGGTCGCCTCGGCGCATATGTCGGTGGCAACGGCCACCGTCGCGGGTGTGCCCCGTATTGTCGCGGCGACCGCGCCCTTCAAGGGTGAACCGAACCCGGCTGTCATTGCCGCCATGCATCTGGGCGGCGCGCATGAGATCTACGCGCTTGGTGGGATCCAGGCCATCGGCGCCATGGCCATCGGAACGGAGTCCGTCGACCCGGTGCATATGCTGGTTGGACCCGGCAACGCCTTTGTCGCCGAGGCCAAGCGCCAGCTTTACGGGCGCGTCGGCATCGACCTGTTCGCCGGACCGACCGAGACCATGGTCATCGCCGATGACACCGTGGATGCTGAGCTTTGCGCCACCGACCTGCTGGGGCAGGCAGAACACGGGTACAATTCGCCCGCCTGCCTGATCACCAACTCGCGCCAACTGGCCGAGGCGACGTTGGCGGAAATAGACCACCTGCTGGACCTCCTCCCGACAGCTGAAACCGCCTCGGCCAGCTGGCGCGACTATGGCGACGTGATCCTGTGCGACACGCACGAAGAGATGCTGCAGGTCGCCAATGACATGGCTTACGAGCATGTGCAGGTCATGACCGACCGCGACGACTGGTATCTGGAGAACATGCACAGCTACGGTGCCTTGTTCCTCGGCCCGCGTACCAACGTCGCGAACGGCGACAAGGTGATCGGCACCAACCACACGCTGCCGACCAAAAAGGCCGGGCGCTATACCGGCGGGCTCTGGGTCGGCAAGTATCTCAAGACACACAGCTACCAGAAGATTGTCACGGACGAGGCGGCGGCGATGATCGGAGAATACGGCTCGCGGCTTTGCATGCTGGAAGGCTTCGTGGGCCACGCCGAGCAGTGCAACATTCGAGTGCGCCGTTACGGGGGCAAGAACGTGGCTTATGGCACGGCGGCCGAGTGACAGACATGCGAGACGACCCGATGGACGTTCACACTAAGAACAAGGCCGCACTCGCGCCGTTGCGCGCGGCGATGGTGGATTTCGATGCGGACGGCGTCCGCACCGCACTGCGTTCGGCCCTCGCGCCGGACGCGATGATCCACATGCCGCACCCATTCGGAGACTTCGAAGGGCCGGACGCCTTCTATGACGCCTGTTACGCGCCGCTCTTTGAGGCCATGCCGGACCTCGAACGCCGCGACTGGATCGTCATGGGTGGGCCGGATGAGCATGGCAGCGACTGGGTCGGCTGCGGCGGACATTACTTCGGGACCTTCGTCGCCCCCTGGCTCGACATCCCACCCACCGGACACCTGACCCATATGCGGTTTCACGAGTTCTACCAGCTCAAGGAGGGCCGGGTCGTCGAAATCCAGACGCTCTGGGATATCCCCGAGGTGATGACGCAGGCGCGCGCCTGGCCGATGGCGCCGAGCCTGGGGCTGGAGTTCTGCATCCCTGGTCCCGCGACTTTGGACGGAATCGTGCCGGGACCGTGGGACGCGGAAAAATCCCGCGCTTCGCAGCAGCACATCATTGATATGCTGACCCATCTCAAGAAGCACCCCAGCCAGGGCGGGCCGGAAGTGATGGAGATGGAGCGCTTTTGGCACGAACGCATGAACTGGTACGGCCCGGCGGGTATCGGCACCGGGCGCGGCATCGCAGGGTTCCGCAACTGGCACCAGATCCCTTTCCTCAACGGGATGCCCGACCGCGGCAAGTACGTGGACGATATCACCTATCACTTCTTCGGCGATGGCGATTATGCCGCTGTCACCGGCTGGCCGAACATGATCCAGACGGTCACCCATGACGGCTGGATGGGGATCGCGCCCTCAGGCAGGAAGATCACGATGCGGTCGCTGGATTTCTGGCGACTGGAGAACGGCAAGATCCGCGAGAACTGGGTCATGGTCGATATTCTGGACGCCTATCGGCAGCTTGGAGTCGACGTCTTTGCCCGGCTACGAGAATTCAACAAGGTGCGCGTGCAAGGCCGCCTGCCGTTCCCGGTTGGAGCCGCCTGATGGAATTGCCGCGCACCCCTTCGTTCCGTTTGGACGGCAAGCGCGCGCTTGTCGCCGGTGCCTCTTCGGGCATCGGGCTGGCCTGTGCGGTGGCTCTGGCAGAGGCCGGCGCAGAGGTGATGTTGGCAGCTCGATCGGCCAGCAAGCTGTCGGCGTTGGCCGACGCGCTGACAGCTTCTGGCCACGCGGCCACGGTGCTTTCGCTCGACGTCTCTGACGTTGCAGCGTCCGAGCGAACCGTGGCCGCGAACGGCCCCTTTGACATTCTGATCAACTCCGCCGGGTTGGCACGTCACTCCCCGGCTTTGGAAACGACGGAGGCCGATTTCGACTCTGTGAGCGACCTTAACGTGAAAGGCGCCTATTTCCTGACTCGTGCCGTCGCCAAGGGGTTAGCGGACGCGGGCAAGCCTGGCTCGCTGATCAATATATCCAGCCAGATGGCAAAGGTCGGCGGGATCGACCGCGCAGTCTATGCCGCCACCAAGCACGCCGTCGAGGGCTTCACCAAGTCGATGGCGATCGAGTGGGGGCCCCTCGGTATCCGCGTCAACACGATCTGCCCCACATTCGTCGTTACGCCACTGACCAAACAGACCTTCGACCGGCCTGAGCGTCGCGCCTGGGTCGAGGAAAAGATCAAGCTTGGTCGTATCGGTGAGGTCGAGGATGTCATGGGTGCGGCGGTCTTCCTTGCGTCCGACGCGGCGGCGCTCATCACCGGCACAGCGCTGATGGTGGACGGCGGATGGACGGCGGATTGATGATGGGTGAGGCATGACCGAAACCAGGATCACATCGCTCGACGTAGCTCGGCTGGCCGGTGTCAGTCAGTCGGCCGTCAGCCGGGTCTTTACCCCCGGCGCCTCGGCCTCGAAGAAGACCGTGGACAAGGTCCGCAAGGCCGCCGAGGAGCTTGGTTACCGGCCCAATTTCCTCGCCCGTGCGATGGTGTCTGGCAAGAGCCGGATCATCGGCCTCGTGGTCGCCTATCTGGAGAATTACTTTTACCCGGAAGCGCTGGAAAAGCTGTCCAACGCTCTGCAACGCGAAGGCTACCACGTACTCGTGTTCATGGCCTCTCAGAAGGCCGGCAATATCGACGACGTGGTCGATGAAATGCTCGACTACCAGGTGGACGGTATCGTTTTTGCCTCGGTGGCGATGTCCTCGGACATTGCGGAGCGTTGCCAGAATGCAGGCGTGCCAGTCGTGCAGTTCAACCGATACGAGGACCGAAAGGGGATTGCCGCGGTCACGTCGGATAACTTCGGTGGTGGGCGGAAGGTGGCCGAGTTCCTGTTGGCTGGTGGGCATGAGAGAATTGGCTACATCGCCGGCTGGGAAGGCGCGTCTACCCAGCGCGACCGCGAGGCAGGCTTCCTTGACGGGCTCAACTCGAAGCGTCGTGCGCTTTTCGCGCGTGGCGTCGGAAGTTACGACGTCGAGCAGGCGCGCACGGCCGCGCGCGCCATGTTCGACGTTTCGGCTGAACGGCGGCCCGATGCGCTTTTCGTCGCCAACGACCACATGGCCTTTCACGTGATGGATGTGATCCGGCACGAGCTGGGATTGAGCATTCCGGGCGACGTATCCGTTGTCGGCTTCGACGATGTGCCGCCAGCGGCCTGGTTATCGTACAACCTGACCACCGTGCGACAGCGCGCAAATTTGATGGTCGAGGAAACTGTCAAGGCGCTGCTTTCTCATATCGAAAACCTCGACATCGCCATGGATCAGAAAACCGCCATAGAGGCACCGCTCATCGTGCGCGGATCTGCCCGCATTCCAGAAGGATGGACCGAGACATGAACGCCCCGCTAAAGGGTTTCGACCCGAAATTCACCGATTTCCCCGATTACATCATCGGGATTACCAAGGAGATTTGGGAAGATCGCGGCATAGCTACCCTGCATGACTATTACGCGCCCAAGATCATCGTGCGCTCACCGGCGTCGGTGGTGGTCGGCAATCAGGGCGTGATCGCAGCGACCATGGCGACGCTGGCCGAATTTCCAGACCGCACTTTGTTTGGGGAAGACGTGATCTGGTCCGGCACGCCCGAGGCTGGCATGCTGTCGTCGCACCGGCTTCATTCCACCGCCACTCACGCCTATCCCGGCGTTTACGGTGCACCCACAGGCAAGCAACTTCACTACCGGATCCTGGCCGACTGCCATGCGATCGGCAACCAGATTGACGACGAATGGTTGATCCGAGACCAAGGTGCCATCGTGCGCCAGTTGGGTTGGGAACCCAAGGAATTCGCCCGCGACCTGATCGCCCGCGAAGGCGGGCCAGAGGTCTGCGTACAGCCCCTGACGCCCGACAATGACATCGATGGTCCCTACGAGGGGATCGGCAACGATAATGAATGGGGTCAGCGCCACGCAGAGATCCTGACTCGGATCATGAACGCGGATTTTACCGTGATCCCGAAAGCGTATGACCGCGGTGCGAACCTGTCCTATCCCGGTGGTCTGGAGACGCTGAGCTTCGACGGGGCCGACCGGTTCTGGATGGGGCTGAGGGCGGCCTTTCCGAACGCAACCTTCAATATCCACCATACCATCGGCCGCGAGGACCCGATGATGCCGCCGCGCTCTGCTCTGCGCTGGAGCATGCATGGCAAGCACGAGGGCTGGGGTGCGTTCGGAACTCCCACGGGCGCAGAGGTCTATGTGCTCGGGATCAGCCACGCAGAATTTGGCGCGGTTGTCGGCCGGGAGCCGAAGCTGCGACGGGAATTCACGCTCTTCGACGAAACGTCGATCTGGAAGCAGATCCTCCTGAAGACGGGTGACGTGTGATGCCCACACCGTCCGAGGTGTTACGTCGGCGTCACGGCTTTCTCGCCAGCCGAAGAGCTCGGCGGCTGAACCTGCGGCCGCCGGGGCAGGGGTCTTTCACCTTCTGACCCCAATTGAAATTCAGGAAAAGATCCATGACACCGCAAGATATCGAAACCCGCATCGTCCGCTACGGCGACCTGCAACCCTGCAAAACCGCTTTCATCGACGCCCATACGCCCGGCAGTGACCAGAAGGAAAACTTCACCATCATTGGTGGCGGCGTCTCCGAGTCGCCGGACCAGCATGTTCACATAGGGCTTCCACACGGCTTCAACATCGGCGCGGCGGGTCAGCCGCCCAAGTGTCGAAACTCGTTGCATGACCACCACACCGCCGAGGCGTTCTTCGTCCTTTCGGGCCGCTGGCGCTTCTTCTGGGGTCGCTGGGGCACTGCCGGTGAGGTCGTGCTGGAAGAAGGCGACATCTTCAACATTCCCACCGGCATTTTCCGTGGATTCGAGAATATCGGGACCGATTACGGGATGATCATGGCGATCCTTGGCGGCGACGATGCCGGCGGCGGCGTGATGTGGGCACCGCAGGTTATCGAGGATGCTGCGGATCACGGTCTTGTGCTGGGCGAAGATGGGAAGCTTTACGACACCAAGCGTCAGCAGCGTCTGCCCGAAGGCGTTAAGCCGATGCCGTTGATGTCCGAAGACGAACTGGCCAAGCGTCCCGAACCGACGACCGCCGAAGTGCTACCCAACCACGTCGCCCGTTACTGGGACATGGTGGCGCTGTCGGACAAGGTCCCGTGCAAAGTGATCGGCGAAACCGGTCTGCTGAAGGATAAACCCGGCTTCGAGGTCGATTTCATCACCCGCGCTTCAGCCTCCGACAGCAAGCATAGCCACGATCGCCCCTCGGTTCTGATGCCGGTCAAGGGCCACTGGCGCGTGGATTGGGACGGAGGGAGCGCAACGCTGGCTCCTGGCGACACGATGTCGGTGCCCGAAGATCTGGCTCATTCCGCCGTGCCTTCGATGAGCGGCGAAGCGGCGCTTTATCACATCGTGGGCACTGGGGACCCGGCGGGGCCCAGCTGGACCGCCAACTGACACAAAACGGGAGAGCCCGCATGACAAAGATACTCGCAACGCATGTGGGCTCTCTGCCGCGCAGTCAGGCGGTGGTGGATTTCCTCTTCGCCCGTGAACGCGGGGAGGACTACGATCAAAACGCCTTCGACGCCTGCATGACCAAAGCCGTGTCCGACACTGTGGGGCAGCAGAAGGAGGCCGGGATAGACATCGTCAGCGATGGCGAGACCTCCAAGATCAGCTATGCCACCTACGTCAAGGACCGCTACACCGGCTTCGACGGGGACAGTCCGCGCAATGCGCCGGCCGACCTGAGGATGTTTCCCAGCTTCCTTGAACGGATCGCCAAAGAGGGCGGGACACCGCAATATGCCCGGCCCATGTGCGTGGGCGAGGTGCGCTCCAAGGGGCAAGCGGAGCTCGAGAAGGACGTCGCCAATCTCAAGGCGGCGATGGTCGCGCATGGCGCGGCGCGCGGGTTCATGAACGCAGCCTCGCCGGGCGTGATTTCCCTGTTCCTTCAGAACGATTTCTATCCCACGCGCGATGCCTACCTCGCGGCGCTGGCCGATGCGATGAAGGCGGAGTATGAAACCATCGTGGCCGCCGGGCTGGACCTGCAACTGGACTGCCCCGACCTTGCCCTATCGCGACACATGCTGTTCAGTGACCTTTCTGATGCCGAGTTCGTCAAGCTGGCCGACGCCCACGTCGAGGCGCTGAACCACGCGCTTGCCGATGTGCCGCAGGAGCGCGTCCGCGTGCATATCTGTTGGGGCAATTACGAAGGCCCGCATTGCTGCGATATCGGCATGGAGAAAGTTTTCGACACGCTGATGCGGACCAAATCGCGCTATGTGCTTTTCGAGACGTCGAACCCGCGCCACGCACATGAATGGACGGTGTTCCGCGACCGCAAGGCCGATATCCCCGACGATAAAGTGCTGGTGCCAGGCGTTTTGGATACGACGACTAATTTCGTCGAACATCCGAAGGTCGTGGCCCAGCGGATCGAGCGGTTCACCGGGATCGTGGGCACGGAGCGGGTGATCGCGGGCAGCGCTTGTGGCTTTGGCACATTCGCAGGCTTTGGTGCCGTTGACCCAGCGATTGCCTATGCCAAGCTCGCAGCGCTGGCCGAAGGGGCGGCGCTGGTCCAATGACGCCGCTGGTCTTTCTGCCCGGCATGATGTGCGACGCGCGTCTGTTCGGCCCGCAGACCGCACATTTCTCAGGCCGCCGCGCCGTGCATCACGCGCCGATCGCGGGCGCAGACAGCATGCAGGCGCTGGCGGCCGAAGTGCTGGCGTGGGCACCAGAACGTTTCGCGCTGGCGGGTTTGTCGATGGGCGGCATTGTCGCGATGGAGGTGCTCCGGCAAGCTCCTGACCGTATCGAGCGTCTGGCACTTCTGGACACAAACCCCCTGGCTGAGGCCGATAGCGTAAAGGCCCGGCGTGGCCCGCAGATGGACAAGGCCCGCGCGGGCCGCATGGCCGAGGTCATGCGCGACGAGATGAAGCCCAATTACCTCGCGGACGGCCCTGACAAACAGGGCTTGCTGGATCTGTGCATGGAGATGGCGCTGGACTTTGGGGCAGAGGTCTTCATTCGCCAATCCATCGCTCTTCGCGACCGCCCGGATCAGACCGAGACCCTGAAGGCGTTCGACGGCCCGGCACTTGTGCTTTGTGGGCGGCACGACGCGCTCTGTCCTGTGGCGCGACATGAGTTGATGGCCGGTCTCCTGCCCAACGCGTTGCTCGAAATCGTCGAGGGAGCGGGTCATTTGCCGACCTTGGAAAAACCGAACGAGACAAATATGGCGCTTGCCCGCTGGCTGGAGGCATAATGACACCTGATCTACTGGACCTATTGCGAAAGGTTGACACACCGACGGTCTGCAACGCGATTGAAGTCGTCGAAGGCAAACGCGGATTTGACCGTTTCACCCGCGGTACCGTGCTTAGTAGCGATCCGGGCTCATGCGCGATCGTGGGTTTCGCCCGAACTGCCAAGATCGCGGCGGCCACTCCGCCATCCGAAGAGCCCGAGGTGATCCGTGCCCGTCGCATGGAATACTATCGCCATATGGCAAGCGGCCCACGGCCTGCACTGGCGGTTATCGAGGATCTCGACGGCCCGGACGCCGTGGGTGCTTTCTGGGGCGAGATCAATACCTCGATTCACAAAGGCTTTGGCCTATCCGGCGCGCTTACGAGCGGTGTGATGCGTGACCTCGGTGATCTGCCGGACGGATTTCCGGTAATCGCAGGATCGGTCGGTCCCAGCCACGCCTTTGTCCATGTGAGAGAGGTCGGAACGCCGGTCACGGTGTTCGGCCTGACGATAGCCGATGGTGAACTTGTCCATGCTGACCGACACGGGGCGGTCGTGATCCCTGGTCCCTACGTTGCCGAACTGGCATCGGCAATCACCAAGCTGCAAGACACCGAGTCCATCGTACTCGATGCGGCCCGGTCCCCGGATTTCGATCTTGAAGCCTTCACCGTTGCTTGGAAGGCCTTCGAACGCGCCAGAACATAAGCTTTCATGCGGGATCACACCGCGTTCATGGCAGGGTTCAGATGCGATCACCGGCGCCCTGTCATTCCGCCCTCAATCGCGTCGTCAGCATTCCTCCAGGGGGGGCAGAGCGCGTTCGCGTAACTGCGTCAGTATGCATGCGCAGGTGCGCATTTCGGCAAACACGACAACGTCGCGTTCATTCCCCCGATCAGCAGCGCCGTGATCCGGCATTAGCCGTAGGTGGGACGCTTCGCGACCAGCCGGTCGATCAACGGCAGGACCGCAGCGTCCTGAGCCTTGCGGTAGCGCCGCCACGGCTTAGTGCTCCCGTTCAACCGGGCATGCAGGTTCGAACGGGAGACGTCGAGGGTCTCGGCCACGACCTTCATCGGGAAGGCGACTGCGTTGGCTGTCACTGAAAACTGACCCGGCATTGTCACCGAGATCTGACCCGCCCGTCGTTATGTTTGCTTGTTCATGATGGGGGCAATGCTGCCGTCTCCTTCCGCTTCTTTTTCGCGGCTCGGAACTGGCCTTGAAGCGGTAGCTGTCGTTGCCGGTCTCCAGGATATGGCAGCGATGGGTGAGGCGATCGAGCAGCGCAGTCGTCATCTTGGCATCGCCGAAGACGCTGGCCCACTCGCTGAAGCTCAGTTGGTTGTGATGATGACGCTGGTGCGCTCATAGAGCTTGCTGAGAAGATGGAAAAGCAACCCGCCGCCCGAGGCGCTGAACGGCAGGTATCGGGCACGGGCCAGTCCTGCCATTGCATCACGCCTCACCCACCTATTTTGTTGTGCATTACTTGTACCTTCCTAATGTTCTCTTCCTGTCGATGGCTGGTTTTTCGGAAGCGTCGGCCGCCACCGTCAGGCGGGTTGCCCTGCTGCGACTTGGTCGAGGATTTGGCCATACGCGTCCTCACCTTGCGCGCCGACCACGATATGCTGGCGCTGGAAGACCATGGCAGGCACGCCAGTAATGCCGCGCGATGTCCAGAAGTGCTCCTTTTCCCTGACCCGGTCCTCGCGGTCCCCGTGTTCCAGCACGGTGAAAGCCTCCTCGCGGTCGAGCCCAGCAGAAGCGGCCACGTCAGCGAGGACTTCAATGTCAGAAATGTTGCGCCGTTCGGAAAAGAACGCGGCGAACAAGGCCATGTTCATGTCATGCCCTTTGCGCTTTTCGTTGGCCCAGTCGATCAGCTGGTGGGCGCGGAAGGTATTCCACATACGCATGTCGTCTGCGTAATCGAAGGTAAAGCCAAGCGACGCCCCCAGCGTTGTCAGCCGATCCCGTGCCCTGCGGGAGTCCTCGGGCGTCGTGCCATATTTGGCGGCCAGATGCTCGCGCAGGTTCTCGCCGTCTTCGGCCATTCCCGGGTTCAGCTCGAACGGGTGCCACACCACATCGAGCGCGATCCGCCTCGCCGCAGCTGCCGCGGCCAGCTGGTGATAACCGATCACACACCAGGGGCAGACCACGTCCGAGACGATATCGACACGAATTTGCATCTTGCTACTCCTTGAAGCGGGCGGCATTGGCCGAGGCTGCCGCCTCGACATCGCCTTGGCCAAAAGCCGAAGGGCGCGGTTCGGGCAGTTGCAGCGCTGCTTGCGTTTTCGGCCGTGAATCCAGACGGTCGAACCAGGCTTGCAGGTTTGGCAGCCCCTCGACATCCACGGTCGCCCAGAAATGGCTGCGGGCCCAGGGGTATGTCGCCATGTCGGCGATGGACATGTCACCGCCCACGAGCCAGTCACGACCCTCAAGGCGCCGTTCGAGCACCTCCATCAGGCGGCGGCTTTCCTTGACGTAGCGGTCGATGGCATAGGGCACCTCGTCGCCATTGGGCTTGGCGATGCGTTGGAAGAACATCGCCTGACCCATCATCGGCCCGACATGGCCCACCTGAAAGAACAGCCATTGCAGGGTTTCGGACCGCTCGACCGGGTCTCTGGACAGGAAGCGGCCGTATTTCTCGGCGAGGTGCCACAGGATGGCACCGGACTCGAAGATCGCGCGGTCCTCAGCCCGGTCGAAGATCGTCGGGATCTTGCCGTTGGGATTCAGCTTCAGATAGTCCGGCGCATGCTGCTCCTTTTTCGAGAAGTCGATGCCGACCAGATCATAATCGACCTCGGCCTCGTGCAGGAAGATCAGCGGTTTCCAGCCGTTCATCGTATTCGCGGTGTAGAGAACAATATCAGGCCGCGACATGGTCTGCCTCCGCGAACACGCTGTCGAGATGGGCGTCGAAGCGCCGAAGGTCGGCCTCGACCTGCGGGTCTTTCATCACGTCGAACGCGCCGAAACTGGGCAGCGGCTTCATGTCGAAGAACTTGGCGTTCAGGTGAACCGGCCGCAGAAGATCGTCCATCGACATGCCTTCGAAAAACGGCTCGGCGGGATCATCGAAGGCTTCGCTCGGGGCGTTAAAAGTGGCCGAGATCATATAGCGCGTGCCCGTCAGCGTACCGCCCATGCCGTAATTCGACTTGGGCGTCTCGGACGTGCGGCCATCCCCGGCGCAAAGACGACCGTCCATGCCCGCTGTGTAGACCTCGTCCATGTATTTCTTGAAGGACCACGGCACGCCCATCCAGTTCACGGGAAACTGCATGATCACCGTATCGGCCCATCGGTGGTTTTCGACCTCGGCCTCGACGTCAAAGCCTTCGGCGACGGTGGTCAGGCGCACATCATGCCCCTGCGCGGTCAGACGGTCCCGCGCGCGGTCGGCCAGCGTGGCATTCAGGCGACCGGGGGCAAACTCGTATGGCTGTGCGCCGTTCAGGATGAGGATCTTTGACATCGGTATTCTCCATTTCGAGGCGCCGCTTGACTTGCGGCTGTGTCGGACAGAGATTGGGAGTCGAGAGAACTAAAAGCAACCAGTATACTTTTGGTAACCTGCCTTGAACCACCGGAGGCAAGATGGACGCACGCGTCGAAGAGGATGAGAAAGGCCGCAGGCATGTCCACGATGCCTGCATCGAACCCTGCGCCATCGAACGCGGCATGCGGATCATCGGCGGCAAATGGACCGGCTCCATCCTATGGCATCTGAAGGACGGGCCGGTGCGCTTCAACGACCTTGCCCGGATGATCGGCGGCGCCTCGAAGAAGATGATCACCGAACGCCTGCGGCAACTGGAAGCGCAAGGACTCGTCCGGCGCGAGGTGCTCGATACCGCACCGGTGTCGGTGCATTACGAAATCACGGAATTGGGCATGTCGGCCTTGGGCTTTCTCGATGAGCTCCGGAAATGGAGCGAAGGCCTTCCCAGGGAGCTGACCTCCGATGGCCAGTGACCTTCCACGGCTCAAACCCGTCCCGCTGCCAGCGATCCACCCGGTTCCGGAATACGAGGCCACGGGCGCTTTGGCGGATGTCTACTCGCGCACCAAACGTGGCCTTGGGGTGCCATGGATGGGCGTCGTCGCCATGGCCTTCGCGCACTATCCGAAATTCTACAACTGCCTCTGGACGGCGCTCGAACCCGTAGTCGGGACCGAGGGCTTCGCCTCGTCTTGCCGGTCCCTGCGAGACGCCGCCGAGACACAAGCCGAAAGGCTGGCGCCGCTGGGTATCCGGACACGGCTCGAAAACATGGGCTACGGGAACCGCGAGATCGACGAGATCCGGGCCTGCAATGAGGTATTCTCGGATGGCAACATGCCATATCTGCTAATGGCCACGCTCGCCCGGCTGCTGCTTGAGGGCCATGCGTGGCAAGGACAAGCCTCCACCGCTGCCCTGCAGACGTCGGCCGACGCCGGTCCGAAGCCCGCCCTGATGGAAGCGCATCACGCGGATCCGACGATGGCATCGATGTATGAGGACATCCGCGTGACGCTGGGGTTGCCCTTCGTCAATACCGACTACCGTGCCTTTGCCCGCTGGCCGAGCTATTTTGCCCCCGCCTGGGCAGACCTGAAAGGTGCATTGACTGGGCCCGGCTATGCCGATGCGGTCGAGCACGTCCACCGGGTCGCTATCGACTTGGCCATTGCCTTGCCCAACCCCACGGGGCTGACGTCCGAAGGCCTCCGAGACGCGGCAAAAGCGGATGCGGAATTGGACGACGTTCTATCCGTCGTCCGGTTGTTTCAGTGGCTCTTGCCGGGATTGACCCTGAACGTTGCTTTTCTCAGGGCGCAGCTCGTAGTGCCCCGATAAGTGGAACCCGTCAACGCGGCCCAGACAACGCAAGCTCACGGTAAGCTGCCGTTCGCGGCACCGTGGACGAATGGCAGGACTGGGCCGGTAGCCGCCAAGGGCACAAAGGGCAGCAAGCTCGAAGGGCAATCAATCGTGCAGCCCAAGAGATCAGCGATGAATTCGCAATTCAGGTCCGAGGCATACCCTTCGGTCGCATCAGCCGTTTCTGCGCGGCGATACGGAAGGGCGCATTCGGTCCGCCGTAGCCGGCATAGCCGCCGCGGCGCTGAACGATCTCGAAGAAGAACCCTTCGCGGAACGGGCGGGAATAGAGCTGGAAGAAGGCACCACGTTCGGTTTCGTCGTAGAGAATGTTGGTTTGGCGCAACCGGTCCAGAAGTTCGGGCGGCAGGTCGAAGCGCGCGGCGAGATCCTCGTAGTAATTCGCGGGGATTGGCAGGGGGTCGAAGCCGCATTCCGCAAGTCTTGCGGCGGTCGCGAAGATGTCTTCGGTGGCCAGAGCGATATGCTGCACCGCCGCAGTCAGGCTGTCGGCGAGGAAGGTTCCGGCCAGCGTGCGATATGTCTCCGCGCCGTTCAGAGTCACGCGGATCGCGCCGTCAGGTGCGGCCAGTGCTTGTGATCGCACCAGACCGTCAGGGTCGATAACGTCGACCATGGGTGCCTTTTCCATTTCCAGAAGCGTCGTCCAGAACAGCGACCACGACAGCATTTCGTCATAGCTCATCGTCTGCGCCAAGTGGTCGATCTCGATCAGGCCTGCGCCCTTCGACGGAGACTCCACCGCCTCGAACTCCACGTCCCACACAAGATCCAGCCCGGATTGGTCGTCGAGAAAATGCAGCACAGACCCGCGAAGCCCGCTGATGGCAGGAATGTCCAGCTGCCCGGGCCCAAGCGGCTGGCGGAACGGCGTGGACCCCAAGGCGGTGGCACGGTCCACCGTGGCCCGCGCGTCGTCCACGGTGAGGCCGAGGTCGCAGATGCACGTGCCGCGGGCAGTCCATGCAGTTGCCGCGTGACCCTCCGTCTCCGCGTTCAGGACGATGCGGATTTCGCCCTGCTGCCACAACGCGATGTCCTTGGTGACATGCCGCCCTGTATGGGTGAAGCCCAGCGTCGCAAGCAGCGCCTCCAATTGCGCGCGTTCTGTGCCGCGCGATGCGAACTCAACGAAGGACACACCGCGAACCCGACCTCGCGGCGGAAATACGGGAAGCTCCACACATAAGTCCGGCTCGGCGCGGCGCACGTCGTCCATGAGCGCAACGAGGCTGCGGTACCCGTCGCGGGCGATGGTCTCGGGGCTTCCGCCGCGGAACTGATCGTTGAAGATCTCGAGGCTCACAGGGCCGGCATAGCCTGTGGCCGTCACCGCGCGCATGAAGCGGGTGATGGCCAGATCGCCTTCGCCCGGCATGTTGCGGAAATGGCGTGACCAGTAGAGCAGGTCCATCTCGATCGCCGGCGCGTCTGCGAGTTGAACAAAAAAGATCCGGTCGCCCGGGATGCGGCGGATGCTGTCCGGGTCGATCCGCCGTGCAAGGGTGTGAAAGCTGTCGAGGATCAGGCCGACCGATGGATGGTCGGCGCGGCGCACCACCTCCCAGGCATCGCGGTGATCATTTACATGTCGGCCCCAGGCCAGCGCCTCGTATCCCACGCGCAGGCCCCGCGCGGCGGCCCGTTCGCCAAGCTCGGCGAAATCGTCCGCAGCGCGGTCGATGCCACCGAGAGCTTCGGGATGGACCGAGGAACAGACCAGCACGAGGTCGGTGCCCAGTTCCTGCATCAGGTCGAATTTGCGCTCGGCCCGGTCGAAGGCCTTGCGTCGCAGGTCGCCCGGCAGACCCTCGAAGTCGCGAAACGGCTGGAAGATCGGGATCGTGAGCCCGCGCTCGCGGATCATTCGCGAGACCTCGCGGGGCGGGCCGTCATGCGCGATGAAATCCTGCTCAAAGATCTCTATCCCGTCGAAGCCCGCGCGTGCGATGGCGTCGAGCTTTTCCGGCAGGCTGCCGGAGATCGAGACGGTTGCTATGGAGGTCTTCATCGGATCAATACCCCAATGCGCGCGGCAAGGCCGTCACCAATCCCGGCACGAAGGTCAGGATCAGCAGGACCAATACCTGGACGACGAAGAAAGGCAGGATCGCCCGCACCATGCGCGTCATCCCGACCTTGGCGATATCCTCGGCCACGAATAGGCACAGGCCAAGCGGCGGCGTGATCAGGCCGATCATCAGGTTGAAGATCACGAGGATGCCGAAATGCACCGGGTCGACGCCGAGACTGACCGCGATCGGATGCAGAATCGGCACGAGGACCAGCATCGCGGCGATGCCTTCGAGGAACAGCCCCACGAAAAGGAACAGCACGATGACGGTCAGCAGGAACATCGTCTTGCTGTCAACATTGCCCAGCACCCAGTCGGTCAGCATGTTGGGGATTCGGTTATAGGTCAGCAGCCAGTTCGCGGCGGCGACGGCGGCGATGATAACCAGGATTACCGCACTGTCCCGCATTGCACCTGTGAACAGCGCTGGCAGCGTGCGCAGGCTGAGGCTGCGATAGACGAAGGCACCAAGGATAAGCGCATAGGCGACGGCGAAGCTTGCCGCCTCGGTCGGGGTCACAACACCGAGGAGTATCGAGCCCACGACGAAGACAGGCATCAGGAGCGGCAGGATGCCGCCAAGGATCGCTGAGCGAGGGGATCCGGCGGTTAGCGCCGGATCAGGCGTGATGTCGGAGTCTTTCACCGTCAGCGCGACATAGGCTGACAAGAAGAGTGCCAGCAGAAGCCCCGGCACGATGCCCGCGAGAAACAGTGCCGGCACCGACACGCCCGACACGATCAGCGCGTAGATGATGACCGGGATGGAGGGTGGGATGATCGGCCCGATAACCGAGCTGGCCGCGGTCAGCGCGGCGGCGAAAGACCGGTCGTAGCCGTGCTTCTCCATCTCGGGGATGAAAACGCGCCCGAGCGCGGAGGTATCAGCAACGGCTGAGCCCGAAAGCCCGGCGAAGATCACCGAAGCCCAGATGTTTACCTGCGCGAGCCCGGCGCGGAAGCCGCCCACCAGCACGTTGGCAAACGCGATGATCCGCTGTGTGATACCCGAAGCGTTCATCAGCTCGCCCGCCAGAATGAACAGCGGGATCGCGAGCAGCGGGTAGGAATTGAGGCCCTTGAACATCTCGGTCGCAACGATCCGGATGTGGTAGGGTGCCTCGCCGGTGGCCATGAAGACCGATAGTGCGGCGAGGATTGCGAAGGCGATGGGCAGTCCCGCGACGAGCCCCGCGATGAGGATGAGCCAGACCATTTCAGGTTCGCCGAAGCTTCGCGGCCAGCTGCAGCGCTGCGGCAAGCGTCAGTGCCGCGCCGCCGACCGCGATTGCCGACTGCCAGGTGCCAACGCGACCGAGCCATTCGAGCCAGGCGATTCCGGTCGTTTCCGCCATAGCCTTGGCGGTCGAAATGAGGCCCGAGGCTTCGATCTGCGGGCGGCGCGTGGCAAAAACCCAGCCGGACCAGGTCAAGGCCCCTCCAATCGCGACGGTTGCAGCGTCGGTCAGTAGGCGCAGCTGGGCGCGCGCCGTCTCGGACAGAAGGTCCGCCAAGACGGAAAACCGGATGTGGCGGTCTTGGAGGCAGGCGAGGGCCACGCCGAACATCACGCCGTAGATGGTCAGGTAGATGGGGAGCTCCTCGCCCCAGCGCAGGGACTCGCCCGTCGTGTAGCGGCGCAGGGAGTTGACGCAGACGATTCCGAACAGCGCTGCCATGCATAAACCAGCAAGGGTCGCGAGCAGGCGTTCGTAAAGGCGGATCGCGACGGTCATGATGGCTCCTGTCGGTGTTGGGCGGCCCCGCGTGGGGCCGCCCGGGTGACAATAGTTGATCATTCCATCGCCGAGGCCAGCGCCTCATCGAGGCGGTCGATCCAGCCAGCGTCGTCGCCGAGCTCACCGGCCAGCCATTCCTTGACTGCAGGCTGTGCGGCATCGCGGAACATCGCAAGTTCCTCGGCGGTCGGGGAATAGACCTGCATACCCTCTGCCTGCACGGCGTTCACGCCCGCGGCGGTCGAGAATTGCTGGATCGACCGGCCCATGGTGCCAGCGACCTTGGCGGCCTTCGCGACCACCTCCTGCTCTGCCGGGGAAAGCGACTGGAAGAAGTCGTCCGAGATCACGAGGAAGTCTGCGGCGTAGACATGGCCGTCCAGCGTCATGAACTGCTGAAGCTTGTGCAGGCCGTTGTTGTAGATCACGCCCACGGGGTTTTCCTGGCCGTCGACGACGCCGGTCGACAATGCGTTCGGCAGTTCCGTCCACGCGATCGGCGTCGGTTCACCACCCAGACCCTCGACCATCTCGATGTAAAGCGGGATCGGCTGAACGCGGAATTTCAGTCCCTCCATGTCCGCAGGGGTCCGGATCTCACGAACGTTGTTGGTGAAGTTACGGAAACCGGTTTCACCGTAGGCCAGCGTGCGCAGGCCGGTCTGTTCGAGGCAATGTTCGGCCAGCGCGGCGCCGAACGGGCCATCAAGCACTTCCCATGCGACGGGGGCGGAGGGAAACACGTAAGGAATATCCAGCACGCTCGCGGCAGGGCAGGCCTTCGACATGGCACCAGACACCATGACGACCTGTGTCAGCCCGTCCTGCGCCTGCGCGACGAGTTCGTCCTCGTTGCCAAGCGCGCCGGCCGGGAAAAGCTCGACCGTGAGGTCGGTTTCGCCTTCGACGATGTTCTTGAAGATCTCTGCCGCGGCCCCTTTTTTCGAGCTCTGCCAGTCGGCCGGGTCGACATGGGCAAAGCGAAGGGTTTGCGCATCGGCCGAGGCGGCGCTTAGTGCGAGGGCCGCCGCGGCGGCAAGGGTTGTGGTCAGACGCATGGTTTCCTCCCTGATAAGGCGTCGTTGGGGCCTCGGGTGTCAGGTGCCGAGGCTGTCGAAGGTGGCGCGCATCCGGTCTGGATCGGGCGCGCGCCCAGTGATGAGTTCGAAGGCCCGCACGGCCTGGAGCACCGCCATGCCAGAGCCGGGCAGCACGCGGCAGCCAACGGCGCGTGCTGCCTGCAGGAGTGCGGTGTCGAGCGGAAAATAGACGATGTCTGCAACCCAAAGCCCGGGGCGTAGGAGGTGCGGCGGAAAGGGCGATCCGGGCAACTTGGCCATGCCGACCGGCGTGGCGTTGACGACGCCGGTCAGCTGCGCCGCCACGGCGTCGAGGTCGTTGATGACAGCGACACGGGTCGCGTCGAAATGGTCCCCGAGACTATCGGCCAGCCGCCGAGCGCGCGCCGTTTCCGTGTCGTGCAGCCACAGCCGCGCAGCGCCGAGCTGCATCAGCGCATGTGCCACGGCACTGCCCGCGCCGCCTGCACCAAGCAGTAGGACCGCATCCAGAGAGGCACCCGCCATGCCGCGGCGAAAGCTTTCGGCAAAACCCCAGAGGTCAGTGTTGTGGCCGATGCGCCGACCGTCGCGGATGACCACGGTGTTCACAGCGCCCAGTGCACGCGCATTGTCGGACAGCGAATGGAGGTGGCCGATCACGTCCTGCTTGAACGGGTAGGTGACGTTCAGTCCCGCGAGACCACGTGCTTCGGCCTCGTCCAGAACCTGGCCCAGTGTTTGGCCCGCGTGGGCGGGATCGTCCATGTCGATCAGGTCGTAGGTATAGTCGAGACCCTGCGCCCTGCCTTCCGCCTCGTGCATGGACGGCGTGCGCGACGCGGCGATTCCGCATCCCAGCAGCGCGGCGCGCAAGGGCACCGCGGCGTCCTGTACCGCGCGTTCGGCCATAATGTTCCTCCCCGAAACCGCCTGGCGATTCCTCCTCATGAGGCCAACATTGTTCGC
The DNA here is from genome assembly GCF_009363255.1 of Roseivivax sp. THAF197b. Classification (NCBI taxonomy): domain Bacteria; kingdom Pseudomonadati; phylum Pseudomonadota; class Alphaproteobacteria; order Rhodobacterales; family Roseobacteraceae; genus Roseivivax; species Roseivivax sp. THAF197b. Next base: position 35,533 of record NZ_CP045318.1, read on the forward strand.
AGCGGTTAAATCTGTCAAGGGAATTGAACCGTCCGGTTAAATGCGCCAACCTGCAGATCGGGAGGAGCATGGATGGCGGATGACGGAAGGCAGGGGCGCGCGACCTGGAAGCAGGATCCGCAGGGCGTACAAGAGAACATCCTGCGCGTGGCGCGCGCGGTCTTCGCCGAACATGGGCTATCGGGGGCCCGCATGGCCGAGATCGCAGAGCGGACCGAGACCTCGAAGCGCATGATCTACTATTATTTCGGCGACAAAGAGGGGTTGTACCTGCGCACGCTCGAGGAAGCGTATCGCGAGGTCCGCGCCAAGGAACGTGCGCTGGACCTTGGTGGATTGGATCCGGTTGAGGCGCTGCGGCGGCTGGTTGGCTTCACCTTCGACCATCACCGCGCGAACCCCGATTTCATCCGTCTGGTCATGATCGAGAATATCCACCAGGGCCGTTATCTCGAACGCTCAGATGCCATTCGGGAGGTCAATCGCGGTGCCATCGCCACGCTGTCCGACATCGTGCGACGTGGCCAAGCGGCAGGCGTGTTTCGCCCCGATATCGACCCGTTGACACTCCATTGGCAAATCAGTGCGATGAGCTTCTTCAACGTCTCGAACCGCCACACCTTCGGCCGATCATTCGGAACGGATCTATTATCGAAGGAGGGTCAGAAGGCGCTGCAGGCTGCGGTCGTGGCCACCATCACGGCTGGTGTTCTGTCTTCAGGCAACGGTTTTTGAATAGTCTTCCGAGGGATGACGTCAGACATTCGTGACAGGTGCGGCGAACTGAACTTTGGCTTCCCGCCCAACCTGCGCCTCGGGTTTAACCTTTAGTTTCAGGCAGACCTGCACAGATTGTCGTCACGAGACACTTGGTTTCGCTCGGGCATCACGTTGCCAAATTATGAGCACCTCCCCGAAAATCGGACAGTGACGCAAGCTACGATCTAACGTCTGCTGGTCTCCAAGAACGAGGAGATCAGAACATGTCGAAACGCAGGAACCATGATGCGGGCTTCAAGGCTCGCGTGGCGCTGGAAGCTTTAAAGGGCGAGCGCACCGTGTCGGAACTGGCCGCGGAATACGGCGTGCATCCGACCATGATCCACCAGTGGAAGAAGGCGCTGCTCGAGGGGGCATCGGATATCTTCGAGCGTGGCAGCAAGAAGAAGGCCGAGCTCGACGAGGAGACAGTGCGGTCGCTGCACGCCAAGATCGGAGAGCTGGCTGTCGCCAACGATTTTTTGTCCAGAAAGCTCAAACCCTGGACCGGCAAGTGAGGCGCGGGATGATCGAACGCTCTCACCCCACGCTGTCGATCGGGGCGCAATGCCGCCTGCTGTCGATCTCGCGGTCGTCGTTCTACTACGCTCCGCAGGGCGAGACCGCAGTGAACCTGGCGCTCATGCAACTGATCGACCGGCAGTTCCTGGAAACCCCATTCTACGGCGTCCGGCAGATGACTTGGCACCTGCAGAACGAGGGGCACGCAGTGAACGTGAAACGCATCCGCCGACTGATGCGGCTCATGCGTCTGATGCCGATCTACCAGAAGCCCAACACGAGCAAGCCCGCGAAGGGGCACAAGACTTCCCCCTACCTTCTGGGTGGCCTGCGGGTCGATCGGCCCAACCAGGTCTGGTGCGCCGACATCACCTACCTGCCGATGCGACGAGGCTTCCTCTACCTGGTCGCCATCATGGACTGGTTCACCCGCAAGGTGCTGGCCTGGCGCATCTCGAACACGCTGGAGGCGGACTTCTGCATCGAGGCGCTGAACGAGGCGGTCCACCGCTTCGGCCCACCCGAGATCATGAACACCGATCAGGGCTCGCAGTTCACGTCCTTCGCCTGGACCGACCGGCTGAAGCGGATCGGGGCCCGGATCTCCATGGATGGCAAAGGGCGGTGCCTCGACAACATCTTCATCGAACGCCTCTGGCGGTCCTTGAAGTATGAGTGCGTCTATCTGCACGCCTGGGAGACCGGCTCGCAGGCGAAGGCAGGGGTTGGTAGATGGATCACCTTCTACAACCACCAGCGGCCTCACGCCGCCCATGGCGGGCAGCCGCCCGCCGTGGTCTACTTCAACCAAATAGAAACCGACCAGCAGGGGCAGAGAGTAGCTTAGATCACCACGGAAACTGTCCAAGGATCGGGGAGTAGCTCAGTCATCAGATCTCAAGATGTCGACAAGTTCCGCACCCTGAGAGAAACCGCAGCAAACAAAGCGGAGGTCCGAGACACCCTTGGCGTTTCGCGAAAGCAGTTCGATCTCCTGGAGCAGGCGGGCTTCTTTCCTGCAGCATGCCGCATGGCGCCCCATCCTTGCACCGATGGTGACTACGATCTCGCTCAAGTCAGAAAAGTCATTGCGCGGGTTCGGCAGTCCGTAAGCGACCAAGGCTATGTGCCAAATCGCGCGATACAGTTTCGCGAGATAAATCTGCGCAGAACAACGGACCGGCAGGCGCTCCTACAGATTCTTCGTCAGATCGCCTCAAACGAGCTGCGACCCATGGTTTTCGAAGAAGCGAGCAAATTGGGCCATGCTCTGTTCGACGAAGATGAAATTGATGTCCTACTGAAGCAGCATGGTGGCGCGCGCGCATGGACAGTCGGCGACATCGCGGCATTCACTGGATGGAAATCCGAGTGCGTCGCCGGTTGGTGCGAGCAAGGTCTTCTCAAGGCAACCAAGGCAAAACGAGGGAGCCTCGAGGTCTGGCAGGTCACCGAGGAGGCTCTCGCGCGTTTTAATCAGGAGTTTCGTGTCGTCTCAGATCTTGCGAAGGAGGGAAGAACCACCTCGCGGAAAATCCTCAAATCCTGCGCTGATCGGGTGATCGTCACGGTGGGTTCGCGACCAGCCGGTTCTTCATCGCGAGGGCATCTGATCCGGTCCTGCGATCTTGCAAGAATCTTGATTTCCCCTGCCGCCTGACCAATCTCCAGAGATTGGAAATTCCATCGAACGCCGCTGAGGTATCCCTTGGCGGCGTTTTTCGTCTTCGATAATTTGTTCGACAGCGGTTTGATTCATAGTTAAGTTTGAATCAAGCAGACACTTCTTAACTAAATGAATTCGCGAAATATTTTGGGGAAATTGCGCACGGCTTTGGGCAAGGAGAGTGTAAACCTTTTGGCACTGGCGGCAGAATTTTTCCAACAGCGATAGTGGCGGTCGCGCAGGATTGCGCGGCATACTACAGGAATTTCAGAACCGAACGGACGACGCCGATTGCTGGTCTGGCAATCGGCGTTTTCCATTCTGCATCCCTGCGGTGTTCAGGAAGACGCGCCGGGAGAGAAGGTGTAGCGCACCTGGTGCCGGTACACATCGTCAGGGCGCAGAATCGCGTCGGGGAAGCCCGGCTTGTTGGGCGCGTCCGGCCAAGCCTGGGTTTCCAGCGCCAGCCCGCCGAAAGGTGCGTATCGCTTGCCGTCGAGGCCCGACAGACCCGCCTCCGGGATATGGGCGGCGTCATAAACCTGCATGCCGGGCTCCGTCGTCTCGACCGACATCGAAAGACCGCTTTCCGCACTGAACAGCTCCGCGACAGGCCGCAGGGGCCGCCGCCCATCCGACAGGCAGAAATTGTGATCCAGACCGCGCCTGCCAATCTCCGATCTTGTGCGAAAATCCAGTTTCGTGCCCGCCACCGGATGGATTTCACCCGTGGGGATCAGCTCCGCATCGACGGGCAGGTAAGCGTCCGCATTGATGCGCAATTCATGGCGCGTGATGTCGGGGCTGCCATCGAGGTTGAAATAGCCATGATGCGCAAAGGAGCATGGCGTCGGGGCGGTCGTGGTGGCCCGGATATCGAAGCTGAGACTGCAATCCTCGGTCAGGGTTATCTCTGCGCCAACGGTCAACTGGCCGGGAAATCCCATCTCGCCATCGGCAAGCGTGAGACCCATCGTGACGCTGTTTTCGGTCAGGTTCTCGATGCACCAGATCTTCTCGTTCGTGCCGACCGCCCCGCCATGCAGGGCGTGCCTGCTCAGCCGATTGCGGACCAGTTGGTAGTCCTGCCCGTTGAGGGAGAACCGTCCGTGCCCGATCCTGTTCGCAAAGCGTCCTACAAGGGCGCCGAAATACTTCATCGGACCGAAATAAGGCTCGATGGTAGGTGCGCCGAGGACGAGCGGGTGCGCAAAGCCGTTCAACCTGAGATCCTGAACGATGGCGCCATAGGTCAGGATATGGGCGCGAAGCCCGCCGCCCCTCAGCGTCACCCGTTGGATGGCGTCTCCGGCCGGGGTTTCTCCGAAGTGTTCAATCTGTTGGGCCACGTGTCTTTCCCGGTTGCGTTCAGCCGTCTTGAGACCTGCATGCAGCGAAAGAGATACTCAAGCGATCCTCGTTTGGCCCGAGTAACACGGACGACACCGCTTGAGCCGGATTCCGCCGTCCGGTCAGACCAATTCGCCCTCGATCACCCACATCGTGGCCGGAAAGCTCCACGGCAATGTCAGCCCGTGGGCCATCAGATAGCCACCGCTCACGGTCATGCTTTCGCTTTTCAACAAGGGGGTGCCCCGCGACAGGGTCGGCGCGTCCTCTCTGTTCCTCAACGTGATGCGATAAATTGCGTCCCGCGAAAGCCGGGTGAGGCGCAGAGGGCGAGGAACGATCTGCGACGAGGTATCCTGCTTTCCGGCGAAGATTACGAAGCGCCCGCCGCCCTGTGCCAGATGCTGTTCGGCAAGCACTGCCGGATCCGGGCTGTCGAGACGCAGGATATCGGCTTTGACCATCCAGTCGCGATTGTCCTTCCACCACTGGGTCACGTCCTTCAGGACCTGGGCCTCCTCTGCCGTCAATTCGCGCGGATCCATCTCGAAGCCCATATGCCGCTGGGCTGCGACCCAGGCGCGGAAGCGGATGTCGATGGTGCGGCCCGACGTGTGACACACCCGCGGGCCCACGTGGGAGCCGGTGACGGCCATCGGCAGGAAGATTGCGGCGTTGTGCTGCATCCTCAGCCGCTCGATCGCGTCGTTGCTGTCGGAAAGCCAGACCCGGTGGGTCCTTTGCAGGATGCCGAAGTCGATCCGCGCGCCGCCCGAAGCACAGCTTTCGATTTCGGTGGCGGGGAAGGCCGCGCGCAGCCGGTCGATCAAGGCGTAGGACCCGCGGGTCTGGGCCGCGTCCGGCATGGGCAGGACGCGGTTGTGATCCCATTTGACGTAGTCGATGTCATGATCGCCGAGGATCTTGCCCACTCTGTCGAAGAGGAAATCCCGCACCTCCGGCAGCGCCATGTCGAGGGCCTTCTGCTGCCGTCCGAGGATCTGGTCCGCGCTGCCAAAGGCCCATTCGGGATGTTTGCGATAGATGCTGCTGTCCGGATTGATCATTTCCGGCTCGAACCAGATGCCGAAACTCATGCCCAGCCCGTGCACGTGATCGATCAGCGGCCTCAGCCCGTCGGGATATTTGCGCGGATCGACTTCCCAGTCGGACAAGGCGCGGGTGTCGTCGTCGCGATTGCCGAACCAGCCGTCGTCGAGCACGAAGCGCTCCGCGCCAAGCTCTGCGGCAATCTCGGCGATCTCCTTGAGCTCCGCGAGGTCGTGATCGAAATAGACCGCTTCCCAGCAATTGTAGTGCACCGGGCGCGGCCTGTCGGGGAAGGGAAAGTCCACGACCTCGTCACGCAGATGGCGCTGGAAGGCTACGGCGCAGCCGTTGATCCCGTCATCGGAATAGACGGCGTAGAGGATGCCCGTCTCGAAGCGGTGCTTGGCGTTGTTCTCCACGCGGGCCGCATGGCCGAACTGGATCTGGCGTCGCCCGTCGGGCAATTCCTCGGCGACCATGCGGTGGCCGCCCGACCATCCGTAATGGAAGGCGTAGACATCCCCCGCCGCGTTGGTTGCCCCTCGGCACGGCAGCAGCAGGCCGGGGAAATGCTCGTGCCCGGTGCGCCCGGTGCGGTTCTCGCGATAGCGCATTCCTGGCGACCAGGGGGCGCGGTTCATCTGGAACTCACCGCACCAGCGGCCGGAGAAGTCGATCATCTCGTCGGCCAGTTGCGGCGCAGGAAAGACCGGTGCGGAGAGCCAGTGCAAGTGGATGGGGCTGTCGCTTTCCAGCTCGGCCTTGGTCTCGATCACATGGGTCGCCGAGTTGATCGCGAAGGAGGCGGTGTAGCGCAGCCCGTGGGCCGTATCGCGAAAGATCAGCGAGAGCGCAGTGCCGTCCTGATCCGCGGTATCGAAGCGAAAGTCGGGCAGGATCGGGGTGCCCGACCCGTCTCGCAGAATGAGCCCTGGCTGGCCTGGGAAGGTCCGCGTCGCCTCCGGGTTGATCGACAGCTCGGGGTTCGTATCGAGCATACCGCCGGTCACATCGAGCTCGTTCGCCCGGTAGATCGTTTCGAGATCTTCGCCATCGGGCAGTCGCGGCCCCCAATAGACCACTTCCGCAAGGTGGTCGTTCCGGGCACCGAGAACCAGCGACTGCCGGGTGTCATCCAAACGCCAGCATCTGATCACTTGACGGCCCCGAGTGTCAGTCCGGCAATGAAGTGCTTCTGCATCAGGAAGAACATCGCCACCGGCGGAAGCGCCGCCACGATGGAGCCTGCGCTCATCAGGTGGTAGGCGGCGCGGAACTGGCTGTTGAACTCCGTGATGCCCGCCGTGACCGGCTGCGCGCCGGGTCCCTGTGTCAGCACGACGGCCCAGAAGTAATCGTTCCAGATGAAGGTGAAGATCAGCACGGCCAACGCGGCTAGTGCGGGTTTCATCAGCGGCAGCACGACGTACCAGAAGATCTTCCACTCCGCGACGCCTTCGACGCGCGCCGCCTCGATCAGCGGGAAGGGCAGGGCGCGGATGAAGTTGCGCATGAAGAGCGTGCAGAAGCCGGTCTGGAAGGCGATGTGGAACAGGATCAGACCGGTCTTGGTGTCATAGAGGTTCAGATCGATCGTCAGATCGCGCACGGGCACCATCAGGATCTGGAAGGGCACGAAATTGCCCGCGATGAACATGAAGAAGATCAGCAGGTTGCCCTTGAAACGGTACACGCCGAGCGCGAAGCCCGCCATCGCCGACAGGGCCACGGCACCAATCACCGTTGGGATGGTGATCAGCAGCGAATTCAGCAAATAGCGCGGCATGTTCGATTCAAAGAACACCCGGCCGTAATTCGAGAACAGCTCGAACGAGGACGGCATGCCCCAGTAATTGCCGTTGGCGAAATCCGCCTCGGGCTTGATCGAGAAATTGGCGACAGCAATGAGCGGCAGAAGCCACAGGATCAGGGCCAGCGGCAGGAACGCCTGGTAGCTGAGCTGAGCGGAGCGTGGTTGCTTTTCGATGGGTGTCGGGAACATCTCAGCGCGCTCCTTTCTCGTCCTGGTACATCGACCAGAGGAAGTAGACGATGAAGGCCAGCATGATGAAGAAGAGGATCACCGCGATCGCCGCGCCATAGCCCATGCGGAAGCCGAATTCCGACAGCGATTCCTCGAACATGTAGAAGCTCAGGACACGGGTCGATCCGAAGGGGCCGCCATTGGTCATGACCGAGATGAGATCGAAGGACCGAAGCGCGCCGATGATCGTCACGACGAAGGCGATGAAGGTCGCGGGTTTGAGTTGCGGCAGGATCACGTACCACAGCATCCGCCAACCCTTCGCACCATCAAGGCGCGCAGCCTCCACCTGCTCGGGATCGACGGCATTGAGGCCGGTCAGATAGAGGATCATGCAATAGGCCGTCTGCGGCCAGAGGCCCGCAGCGATGATCCCGTAGGTTGCCATGGACGGATCGCCGAGGATGTTCACCGGCCCGAAGCCGAAAACGCCGATCAAGGCGTTCAGAAGCCCTTCGCGCGGCAGGTAGAACCACGAAAAGACAAGGCCCACGACGACTTGGCTGATGACGAAGGGAAAGAAGAACAGCGACTTGTAGACGCGGATGCCGCGCACCGTCTGATTGAGAAAGAGCGCGATGAACAATCCGGCCGGGATCGCCAGCAGATAGAGGATCAGCCACTTGATATTGTTCCAGAACGAGGTCTCGAACTTGCGGTCCATGTTTTGCTCGCCGATGCCGAGGAGGCGCTCATAATTGGCGGTGCCCACCCATTCGGCCTCTCCCAGACCGTCCCATTCATGCAGGCTGATCCAGAAGCTCTGGCCGATCGGGATGATGACGTAGACGGCGAAGAACAGGATCGCGGGCGCGAGGAACAGGAACGGCGTGATCGCTATCTGATTGCGCTTGTACCAGCCGCGCGGCGCGGGCGGATGGGTGTCCGGGACGGTGGCGTATGTCATCGGCTCTCCCTCTTGGCAGATGCAACCCTCGTGACAGCCGCCGGGTTTGTCGGGGCGGCTGTCAGAAGGGTTGGTCCGGGGACGGTGGATGCCGCCCCCGGGCCTTGGGTCCGGTTACTCGTAGATCCGCGCACGCGCGTCTTCGAGCCGCGCGAGGATGTCATCGAGGTTGTCGGGGAAGACCATGAATTCCTGCAGACCTTCCATGCCGACGCTGGCCATCTCGGCCGGGAAGTCGCGATCGAAGAACTGCATGATCCCGCCGGAGGCATTGTTCGACAGCATGTCGAAGCCTTCCTGGAGGAACTTGTCTTCACCGATCTCGGAATTGGCGTTCACGGGCAGCTGACCCAGCGCGTCACCGGCATTGATCTTGGTCTGGTTTTCTTCCGACACGACGAAGCGCAGGAACGCCTTCGCGGCCTCCATGTTCTGCGCGCCGGATGCGATATGGAACGTGTCCGTGGGGGCGTCCTCGGCGTAATCGACATCCTCGGCGATCTTCGGGAACTGGTAGAAGTCCAGCTGATCGTCGGTCAGACCGCCGTCGCGGAAGGCCGCAACCGAGAAGTTGCCCATGAGGTAGGCGGCGGCTTCGCCATTGACCATGAAGGGCACCGCTTCCTGCCAGGAATAGGTCTGGTGATCGTCGATGAAGGCGCCCATGTCGATCAGCTCACGCCAGTTGGCGAAGGTCTGGCGGACGCGCTCGTCGGTCCAGGGGATCTCCCCGCGGGCCAGCTCCATGTGGAAGTCGTAACCGTTGGTGCGGCTGTTGAGGTAGTCGAACCAGCCGCCTGCGGTCCACAGGAACTTGGTGCCGATGGTGTAGCATTTCCGTCCTGAATCGAGGATCGCCTGGCAATTGGCCTTCTCTTCTTCCCAGGTCGCAGGTTCGCTCAAGCCGAGCTCTTCGTAGATGTCCTTCCGGTAGTAAACGCCCCACTGATAATAGGTGTAAGGCACGCCCCACTGGGCCCCGTCGATGGTCATCGCGTCCTTGGTGGAGGCCAGCGCCTCGAATTCGGGCTCCGCCCAGAGATCGGAAACATCAGCGAAGAGACCGGCATTGACGTAAGGCAGCATGCGGTTGGCCGCGTACCAGTTCACCACGTCCGGCGGGTTCGCGCCGAGCGCGTTGCGGATCTGGGTCTTCCAGGCCTCGCGGTCGACGATTGTCAGATCGATGTTCAGATCGGGATGCATTTCCTGGAAGTCGGCGACCATGCCCTCCATGACCGCGCGCGGCGCCGGGTTCGACATGTCGGAGATGATCTTGAGATCTCCCGACAGGGCCGCCCCGTGCGACTCGGCAAAGGCCGCTCCGGCAAGCAGGCTGGAGACGCCGAGCGCCACCCAGGCAGATGTTTTCTGAAGTGTCATGGTTTCCTCCCGATCAGACTTCAATTTTGGTCCATTTATTGAAATTGACATCTCATTATTTGAGACGTATGCCAGATGGTGAAACGAGTCAATCATCATCGATGACGCAGATTTCGGATGGCAAAATCACGATGAAGGCCAGGGCTTTGGCTGACAAGAAGAATTCCCAGCGCGAAAACGACGGCTCCGGCAGCGGTACCGTCGGCAAGGCGCTTGGCGTTCTCGACGTGGTGGCCCGCCTCGGTCGGCCGGTCCGTGCCTCCGAGATTCAGGCCGCCAGCGACCTGCCGAAAGGAACGCTCTACCGGTTTCTCCAGACCCTGACCGAGCAGAACATGCTGAGCTACGACCCCGACCGGCGGGTCTATTTTCTCGGTGTCCGGCTGGTCAGCCTGGCGCAGGTCGCGTGGCGCAACTTCGAGATTGCACCCGTGGCCCGGCCGCATCTCGATGCGCTGGCCCAAAAGATCGACTTGGCCACCTACCTCTCAAAGCTCGACGGCGGTCAGTGCGTCTCCCTTGAGCGTGGCACGCCGGAGGTCATCGCCGGGGTCTTTCATGATATCGACCGGATCTATCCCGCCTATTGCACCGCGGTCGGCAAGGCGATGCTTGCCAACCTGCCCGAGGACGCGCGCGAGAACGCGCTCACGATGCAGAGCTTTCATCCGATGACTGACGCCACGATCACCGATCCGGACGTGCTGCGGGCCGAACTGACGACGATCCGCGATCAGGGCTACGCCATCGAGGATGGTGAGCATGTCCGCGGGATCATCGCGGTGGCGGTGCCGATCCTGTCGCCGGGCGGTGCCCTTCTCGGTGGAATTGGCGTCCATGCGGGCGACAGGCGCACCGATCTCGACACGCTCAAGCGCCATATCCCGGATATGCAGAACACGGCCGCGATCATTGCCCGCGACGCGGCGGAGTGGCGGTTTCCGGATCGAAATGCAAACTGGGATGCAAGGGGGGAGAGCTCGTGTCCGGAGTAACGCTTAACAATGTCGTAAAACGCTACGGCAACGTGCAGGTGATCCACGGGGTCGACCTGAAAATCGAAGACGGCGAATTCTGCGTCTTCGTCGGCCCGTCGGGCTGTGGCAAGTCCACGCTGATGCGCATGGTGGCCGGCTTGGAGGAGACCACGGAGGGCCGCATCGAGATCGGCAAACGCGATGTGACCAACATGGACCCTGCAGAGCGCGGGGTGGCGATGGTGTTCCAGACCTATGCGCTTTACCCGCACATGACGGTCGAGGAGAACATGGGCTTCGGCCTCAAGATGAACGGCCACCCCAAAGCCGAGATCAAGTCCAAGGTGGCAGAGGCGAGCCGCATCCTGAAGCTCGACCCGTTCCTCGCGCGCAAGCCTGCGGCCCTGTCGGGCGGCCAGCGCCAGCGCGTCGCCATCGGGCGCGCCATCGTGCGCGGGCCGGAGGTGTTTCTCTTCGACGAGCCGCTGTCCAACCTCGATGCCGAGCTGCGTGTCGAGATGCGGGTCGAGATCGCGCGGCTGCACAACGATATCGGCGCGACGATGATCTACGTCACCCACGACCAGGTCGAGGCGATGACGCTCGCCGACAAGATCGTGGTGCTGCGGCTGGGCCGGATCGAACAGGTGGGCGCGCCGCTCGATCTTTATCGCGACCCGGACAACAAGTTCGTCGCCGGTTTCATCGGCTCGCCCGCGATGAACTTCCTCGACGCCGTCGTCAAGGCCGATGGCAAGGTGGAGATCCCCGCGCTCAAGACCTCAGTTGCGGTCCCGATCACCCTGCCCGCGGCGGGCACCAAGGTCATCCTCGGCATCCGCCCCGAACATGTGGACGTGACCGAGGGCGACGCTTTGTCGATCGAACTGACGGAAGCTTTGGGCGGCGTCTCCTACGATTACATCCAGGCCGATACCGGCGAGCGATTGATCGTCGAGGAACGCGGCGATCACCGTTTTGCACCGGGGACCCGGGTGTCGCTCAGCTTCGACCCCGCACGCGCCTACCTTTTCGACGCGGACACAGAAGCCCGCATTCGCTGACGATATCCCGCACCCACACCGGATGCGGACGCACATTCAGAGAGGCATTCTTTTGAAACCCAGAATTTTGGTCTGCGGCGGCGCCGGATACATCGGCTCGCACATGGTGCGTCAACTTGTGGCTGACGGGTATGACGTGGTCGTCTATGACAACCTCTCGCAGGGGAATGCCCAAGCTGTCGGCGGTGTGCCCTTGATCCAGGGCGATCTGCTCGACCGGGAGGCTCTGGCCGCGCTCTTCGCCCAGCACGCATTCGACGCGGTCTACCATTTCGCCGCGCTGATCGCGGTGGGGGAATCGGTCACGGCGCCGGACCTCTACTACCGCAACAACGTGACCGGCACGCTCAACCTTCTCGATGCGATGCGCGTGGCGGGCGTGGACCGGTTCGTCTTTTCATCGACCGCCGCGATCTTCGGCAATCCGCAGACCGACCTGATCTCGGAGGATCATCCCAAGGCGCCGCTCAATCCCTATGGTCGCTCCAAGCTGATGATCGAGCAGGTGCTCGAGGATTACGGCCACGCCTTCGGCATCCGCTCCGTCTGTTTCCGCTACTTCAACGCCGCGGGCGCTCATCCCTCGGGCGAGATCGGCGAGGCGCATGACCCCGAGACGCACCTCGTGCCGAACGTGCTTCTGGCAGCGCTTGGGGAACGTGACGGGCTGGAGATCTTCGGGGACGATTACGACACCCGCGATGGCACCTGTATCCGCGACTACATCCATATCGACGACATCGCCTCGGCGCATCTGAAGGCGCTGGGCTACATGGACGCCCATCCCGGCGCGCATGTCTTCAACCTGGGCAACGGCAATGGCTTCTCCAACAAGGAGGTGCTGGATGCCGCCGCGCGGGTGATCGGCAAGAACCACGAGATCCCCTACCGGATCGGCCCCCGCCGTGCGGGCGATGCGGCGGTTCTGGTGGCGGACAGCAGCCGGGCACGGGAGGCGCTCGGATGGGCACCCGCTACCCCGGATATCGAGGATATCATCGAGACCGCCTGGAACTGGCATCGCGCCCCGAAATACGGCCCGTTCGCGAAATAGCTTGCACGGAGAACAGCATGGCAGAGCCCGATTTCACCGAGGATCCGCACCGCCGTTACAATCCGCTGAAGGACGAGTGGGTTCTGGTCTCTCCGCACCGCAACAAGCGGCCGTGGCAGGGGCAGACCGAGGAGACGGCACCCGACGAGAAACCCGCGCATGACCCCGACTGCTTCCTTTGTTCCGGCAACACGCGGGTCAACGGCGTGGTCAATCCGACCTATGAAGGCCCTTTCGTCTTCCCGAACGATTTCCCCGCGCTGCTGAGCGACACTCCGAAAGGCGAGGCCGAGGGCGATCCGTTGTTCCGGGCCGAGACGGTGCGGGGCACGGCGCGAGTGATCTGCTTTTCCGAACGCCACGACCTCACGTTGCCGGAATTGCCGCCCGAGAGTATCCGCCAGGTCATCGACCTCTGGGCCGAGCAGCTGGAGGAACTCGGAAAAGAGCACGATTGGGTTGCCATCTTCGAGAACAAGGGTGCGGTGATGGGCTGTTCCAACCCGCACCCGCACGGTCAGATCTGGGCCAGCGACTTCATCCCGAACGAGGTGGCGCGCGAAGATCATTGCCAGCACGCTTACCTGAAAGACACGGGCGCCAACCTGCTCGTCACCTATGCCGAGCGCGAAAGTGCCGACGGCGCGCGAACGGTGGTCGAGAATAATGACTGGATCGCCGTCGTGCCCTATTGGGCGATCTGGCCGTTCGAGACGATGGTGTTGCCCAAGCGGCACGTCCTCCGGCTGACCGACCTGACCGGCGCGGAGCGCGATGCCCTGGCCGATCTGCTCAAGCGGCTTTGCACCCGGTATGACAACCTTTTCAAGACCGAGTTTCCCTACACGATGGGCTGGCACGGCGCGCCGATGACCTCGGGCGACCACGATCATTGGCAATTGCACGCACATTTCTATCCGCCGCTTCTGCGGTCCGCGACGGTGCGCAAGTTCATGGTGGGTTACGAGATGCTGTCTGAGGCGCAGCGCGATCTGACCGCCGAAACGGCGGCAGAGCGGCTGCGCGCGCAATCGGAAGTGCATTACAAGATGGAGCCCACAGGATGACCGACGATCCGGCGGGCGCGCTTCTGAACGAAGTGACCGCGGCCTATGAGGCGCATTTCGGCATGGCTCCCGAGGCCACGGCCTTCGCGCCGGGACGCGTCAATCTTCTGGGCGAACATACCGATTATAACGGCGGCTTCGTGCTGCCCATGCCGCTTCGCCTGGGCACCGCGATGGCGGCGGGACGGGGCGGTCCTGCGGGCAGCTTGCGGGTGGCGAGCGCCAATTTCGACAGCGAAGAGCACCGCGACCTGTCAGAGAGCGCCGATGACAGGTGGTCGGATTACGTGCTCGGCAGCTTTCGCAACGCGCCCGGTCTCGGTGCAGGCGACGGTCTGACCGCGATGGTTGCCAGCAATCTGCCGATGGGGGCGGGTCTGTCGAGCTCCGCCGCGATCGAAGTCTGTACCTTGCGCATCGCCGATATCCTCTTCGGCACGAAGACCGATGCGGTGGAAATGGCGAAGCTCGCGCGAAAGGTCGAGAACGACTTCGTCGGCATGCCCTGCGGGATCATGGATCAGTTCGCGGTGTCCGTGGGCGCGGTAGGCGAGGCGCTGTTTCTCGACACCCGGACCTTGCGGCATGAGCCGGTGCCGCTGCTGGCGGAATACAGCTTCCTCGTCGTGCATTCCGGGGCGACGCATAAGCTCACCGATGGCGGTTATGCGACGCGCGTTGCCGAATGCCAGGCGGCGTGCGCGGCGCTGGGCGTCGAAGTGCTCAGCGATCTGTCGCTCGACGATCTGGACCGGATTGCGGCTTTGCCCGATCCGCTGAACCGACGCGCGCGGCACATCGTGACCGAGAATGACCGGGTGCAGCGGGGTGCCGCAGCGCTGCAAGCGGGCGATGCCGCGACATTCGCGGAACTGATGATTGCCAGCCACCGCTCGCAAAGTGCCGATTACGACGTGTCCTTGACCGAGATCGACGACCTGGTCGAAGGTGCGCTCACGGCAGGCGCAATCGGTGCCCGGTTGACCGGTGGCGGTTTCGGTGGCTCCATCGTGGCGCTCATTCCGGATGACAGGGCGACCGCGGTGGCCGACAGCTTGACCGCCGATTTCCCCAAGGCGCGGGTCCTGGCCGCGACCTGAGGCCGGACACAACATGCAGGTCCCGGAGCATAGAACATGAAGCGTACCCTCGGCACATGCTATTACCCCGAGCACTGGCCGCGTGAGATCTGGCAGGACGACGCGCGCCGCATGGTCGAGGCAGGCCTCACCTGGGTCCGGATCGGCGAATTTGCATGGTCGCGGCTCGAACCCGAGCCCGGCCGGTACGCCTTCGATTGGCTTGACGAGGCCATCGAGGTGCTTGGTGCGGCAGGTCTGCGCGTGGTGCTCGGCACGCCCACCGCGACGCCGCCGCGCTGGATGATCGACCGGCATCCCGACATGCTGGCGGTCGATGCGGAGGGGCGTCCGCGCAAGTTCGGCTCGCGCAGGCATTATTGCTTCAGCCATGAAGGCTACAAGGCCGAGTGCGGAAAGATCGTCACGGAACTCGCCGCGCGATACGGGCAGAACCCGCACGTCGCCGCCTGGCAGACCGACAACGAATATGGCTGCCACGATACCACGATCTCCTACAGCGATGCGGCACGCAAAGCGTTTCGGCGCTGGCTCCGCGCGCGCTATCCGGGGCCGTCCAATGACGGTGATATCCGCGCCTTGAACGCCGCCTGGGGCAATGTCTTCTGGTCGATGGAATACGCCGATTTCGACGATATCGACCTGCCCAACCTGACCGTGACCGAACCGAACCCGAGCCACGTTCTCGATTTCCGGCGCTTCTCGTCCGATCAGGTGGTGGCGTTCAACCGCCTGCAGACCGAGATCATTCGCGCCCATTCCAGCGCGCCCATCGCGCATAATTACATGGGGCGGGTCACCGATTTCGATCACTACAAGGTCGGCGCCGATCTGGAAATCTCCTCCTGGGACAGCTACCCGCTCGGCTTTCTCGAGGACCGCGTGCCTGCGACGGTGGAACAGCAGCGGCTCTATGCCCGACAGGGCGATCCGGATTTCCAGGCCTTTCATCACGATCTTTACCGGGCCGTCGGGCGCGGTCGCCTCTGGGTGATGGAGCAGCAGCCGGGGCCGGTGAACTGGGCGCCTTACAACCCTGCACCCCTGCCGGGCATGGTGCGGCTCTGGTCGTGGGAGGCCTTCGCCCACGGCGCCGAGGCCGTGTGCTACTTCCGCTGGCGGCAGGCCCCCATGGCGCAGGAGCAGATGCATGCCGGGTTGCTGCGTCCCGACAGCGCCGAGGCGCAGGGCCTCAAGGAGGCGCGGCAGGTCGCGGCGGAACTGGCCGAGACACCGGAGGTGAGCCCTGCGCAATCCCCGGTCGCGCTCATTTTCGACTATGACGCCGAATGGGCTTGGGCGATCCAGCCGCATGGCGCGGGGCTCAGCTATTTTGAGCTGGTCTTCGAAACCTACCGCGCGCTGCGCCGGGCAGGGCATTCGGTGGATATCCTGCCGCCGGATCCCGCCGCATTGGAGGGCTACAAGCTGATCGCCGCGCCCGGACTGATGCATGTCCCGGAGGCGCTGAAAACGGCGTTCGTGGAAAGCGGCGCGATTGTGCTTCTCGGTCCGCGCACTGCTGCGCGAGACGGCAACATGCGCATCCCGGTGCCCTTGCCGCCCGCCTTGCCGGGCTTTGATGTCACCGTGACGCATGTAGAAAGCCTGCGGCCCGATACACCCGTGGCTTTGAAAGGCGGCGGTACGATCCGCAGCTACCGCGAGGTGCTGGAAACCGGTGAAGAGGTGCTGGAGACCACGACAGAGGGCGAAGCGGTCGTGGTTGCGCAGGGTCATCTGATCTACGTCGCAGGCTGGCTGGATGCCGAGGCCATGCGTCGTTCCGTCAAAGACGCGTCCGAACGCGCCGGTCTTGCAACGCTCGATCTGCCCGAAAGCGTGCGCTGCCGCGATACGGGCGCTGATCGGTTCTGGTTCAACTATGCAACGGTCCCGCAGGAGGTGGATGGCAGGACGTTGCCACCCATATCCGTGACGCGGGAGCCCCGGGCCTAAACGCCATTCATGCGCAGATTGCTGACATTCCCGGAGGGGGTGCAGGCCTGATACAGTCGCGCTTCCCCTTCTCGGCATTGCGTGCCGTCTTCTCGATCCGGGGACCGTGGAGAGGTCGGAGCGCAGGCTTGTGTCGCGCAGGTGCCTCAAACACCGGGGATGCAAAATTCAACGGCTGTACCGCGTGATACGTCCAGCAGCCGGACCGTGCCCGCATGGATCTGCGCCACGTTGTCGACGATGGCGAGGCCGAGGCCAGAGCCGCCGCCCGCTTCCAGTTGACCGAACCGTCGAAAGGCGAGATCGGCCTTGTCCATTGGCAAGCCCCGACCGTCATCTTCGATGGTGACGCAGGCGTTTTTATCTTCCTTGGAAGTGCGTACGGTGATTGCAGTCAGCTCCGGCCCGCCATGTTGCAGGGCGTTCTCGATTACATTGGTAATGGCTTCGCCCAATAGAACGGCGTCACCCTGAACGCGTAGAGGCTCGGGTGTTTGAACCAATTCGAAGCTGAGATCTCGGGACAGGATCGCGGGGCCGAGATCGGAACAGGCCTGGGCTGCCACATCGTTCAGATCGAGCGTGGCGAAGTCTCGCGGTCCGTCGAAACGCAGCCGCTCGAGCGACAGGAGCTGCTCGGCCAAGCGCGCGGATTTGCGTGCCGCCTTGATCAGATCGCGCTGGTGTCTTTCGCGGTCCTTCGGGTCTTGGATATCGGGCATCGTTTCGGCCAGGAAAAGCAAGGCCGAGGCCGGATTGCGCAGCTGGTGAGCGGCGTCGGAAATGAAGGATTGATGCGTCTCGATATTGCGCGCGACCTGCCCGAAAAGGCGGTTCAGCGTGCCGACAATAGCCGCCACCTCAACCGGGACCGGGCGCTTTATGCGCCGCAGATCATCGGGCGAACGCTGTTCGATGGCATTTTGCAGATCCCGCAACGGGCGCAGGCCCACCTGCACGCCGAACCAGACCACAAATGCGAGAGCCAGCATCAGCACGGCCATCAAACCCGCGGCGCGCTGGGCAAGGGTGGCTGCAAAGGCGGCGCGGTCACTGAGACGCTGCCAGACGGTTACCACGGCCTGACCCGTCATGGTGCCGATGCTCACCGTTTCGGACATGCGCAACACGCGCACGCGCTCATCGCGGTAATCGGCAAGAAAATAGGCGGGCTCGTCGCTGTCCGAGCTGCCGGGCGCATTGGGCGGATAGACGTAACCAATGACATAGATGCCGCCCGGACCGGTCACATGATAGAAAATCTCGCCGCCCCCCGCATCGGACACGATCTCGCGGGTGCTGGGGGACAGCGCATCGCCCTCCGAGATCGTGACATCCCGCGAAATGGCGAGCGCCGCGGATAACAGGCTGCGGTCGAAGAGATCCTCCGCCGTGCGCTTGGCCACCTCGTAGCGCCAGATGCCGAGCAGCACCGAGACGACGAGGAGCGGCGCAAGGATCAGCAGGAACAACCGCGCGAAGCGACAAGGCGGTCATGAGCCGGTCAGGTCCAACATGTAGCCCAACCCGCGCGCGGTCTTGATGCGCACGCCATGTTGTTCGAGCCTGCGCCTGAGCCGCGACACATGCGGCTCGATCGCGCTGTCGTCGACATCGGCCCCGGTACCGTAGACACGGGTCAGAAGCTGGGCCTTCGAGACGATCCGGCCGCGTCGTTCGAGCAGGCATTCGAGGGTGGCGATCTCCTTGTGCGGCACATCGAGCGACGTGTCGCCATCCATCAGCTGCCGACTTGTGCGATCGAAGGTCAGCGCGCCCAGATGGTCGCGCGCCGAGAACACGAGGTTCTTGCGCCGCGCCATCGCGCGCAGCCGGGCCTCGAGCTCGTCCATCTCGAAGGGCTTGGTCAGGTAGTCGTCCGCCCTGGCATCGAGCCCCGCCACCCGCTCCTCCGTCTCGCTGCGCGCAGTCAGAAGGATCACCGGCGTGCCATCGCCGCGGCCGCGGAGCGCCCGCAGAACCGACAGGCCGTCCAGCCCCGGAAGATTGATATCGAGAACGATCAGGTCGGCCCCGTCCCCCTTGAGAAAATCATCCACCGCCTGCCCATCGTGCAGAAGGTCTACGGCGTGGCCGCGATGCCGCAATCGGGACGCGATCCCGGTGGCGAGCGCTTCGTTATCCTCGATGATTGCAATGCGTATGCCCGAAACTTTGTCACGATGCGCAAGTTTCGCGCAAAGTTGAGACCGCAAGTTCCCCGCATTGGAGGAGGGGATTCGTCCCTTTGGACAGTCAAACTTATCGCCGCGCCTCGCGTCCGGGATACACCGGTCTGTGGGAGGACATCATGACCATCAAGACATTCGCGGGTACCGTTGCCACCGCTGCACTTCTCGCGTCTTCGGCCGCCGCCGAAGTCGACTTTTCCGGCAAGACGATCGAATGGGTAATCCCGTTCTCGGAAACCGGCGGGTCGGCCAAGTGGGCCAACTTCTTCGCACCGCTCCTGGCGGAAGAGCTGCCGGGCAACCCGACCGTCGTGGTCAAGTTCATGCCGGGTGCCGGTTCGACCAAGGGCGCCAACTGGTTCCAGGAGCAGGAGCATGAAAACGGCACGCTGCTGTTCGGCACATCCGGCTCCACGCAGTTCCCGTTCCTTCTCGGCGATCCCCGCGTGCGCTATGAGTATAGCGACTGGACCCCCGTCATGGCCTCGGGCACGGGCGGTGTCGCCTACCTGAACGCCGAGGATGGCGCCAATTTCGACGGCTCGGCCAATGCGCTTCAGGACACCGATTTCATCTATGGCAGCCAGGGTGCCACCCGCCTCGATCTCGTGCCGCTGCTGGCTTGGGAAATGCTCGGCATGAATGTTGAGCCGGTCTTCGGGATCAAGGGCCGCGGCGACGGTCGCCTGATGTTCGAGCGCGGTGAAGCCACGATCGACTACCAGACGTCCTCGGGCTATCTCGGCGCGTCAGCCGATCTGGTCGCGCAGGGCAAGGCCGTGCCGATGATGACCTGGGGCGCGCTGGATGCCGATGGCAACATTGTCCGCGACCCGACCTTCCCCGACATCCCGACCTTCAAGGAAGTCTGCGAAGCCACCGATGGCTGCGCGACCTCCGGCGAGGCCTGGGACGCGTGGAAAGCCTTCTTCGTCGCGGGCTTCCCGGTGCAGAAGATCGCCTTCCTGCCTGCAGGCACGCCCGATGACGTGGCGCAGGCCTATTCTGACGCCTTCGATGCCGTCCGCAATCGCGACGACTTCGCCACCATCGCCGAAAAGCGCGTCGGCAAATACGACGTCTTCGTCGGCGAAGGCGCGCAGAAGGCCACCACGGCCGACACGACCGTGTCGGACGAAGCGAAGACCTTCGTGCAGAATTGGCTGCAAGAAGCCTACGGCGTGTCGCTGAACTGAGCACATAGCCCGCGCGGTCCCCTCTCTCCCGGGACCGCGCCTCTTTCCTGACACTTCCGACAACCGGAGGCCGGTGCGATGGACATCTTCGCAACCGCCCTGCCTGCGCTTGGCCAAGCATGGGCCCTCATCTTGCAACCCGTCGTTTTGGGGTATCTCGTTCTGGGCGTGGTCATGGGACTTGCCGTTGGCGTGTTTCCGGGCCTCGGCGGCATCGCGGGTCTGTCGTTGCTGTTGCGGGGTCCTGTTGACGGTCGGATCCGGAGCGCTCGCCTGGCTGAAGACCAAGGCCGATCCGGATCTTGGCGCGCAAGGCGCCTGGGGCGGCGAGATGGCCTTTGTCCTTCTGCTCGGTGCTGTCGGGGCGACGGGTCTTGCGCTTTATGCGGCGACGGGCACCGGGGCGGTCGCGTGGCTTCTGGCGCTCCATCTCGGGCTCGTGCTGACATTCTTCCTGCTGACGCCCTATTCCAAGATGGCGCACGGGATCTACCGGCTGGCCGCGCTCACGATCGAAGCGGCGCGGCAACGCGGGTAGGCCCCTAACGGGTAATTGCGGGTCCCGGTCGCAATGAGGTCTTGAGCCGGGTCGATTGCGGGGTCCCGCGCGCGGTCATTCTGCGCAGAGGACTCGCGAGGCTCGCACGGGACGGGACCGGGCGCATTCGAGACACCCGGTCCTAATCTCGATCCGAGGGTCAGATTTCCACGACCACTTTGCCCATGGCCTGACCGCTCTTGAGCCGCGCATAGGCGTCTCCGACCTCGGCGAAGCTGAAGGTTTTCTCGTCCAGCAACGGAGTGACGCTGCCCGCATCCACCAGCTTTGCGAGGCCGGACAGAATTCCTCCATGTGTCTCGCGACCGACATCGTGCAGCATCGGAAGCAGCATGAAGACGACATGCAGGGACAGGCCTTTGAAATGCGCAGGCGAGAGGTCGAGCTCCAGCAAGGCGACGGTCGTGACGACGTGCGCGTTCAGGGCGGCTGCCGCGAAAGAGTTGGTCATATTCTCGCCGCCGACCGAGTCGAAGACCACATCGAATCCGGCGCCGCCGGTATGAGCGGCGACATAGGCCTCGACTGTCTCGGCCGCGTAGTCGATGGGGGCCGCGCCGAATGTCTTGATCGCGGACAGCTTCGCGTCACCCGTTCCGGTCGACCAAACGTCCGCGCCGAGATGCTGCGCCAGTTGCACGGCGATATGGCCGACGCCTCCGGCCCCGCCATGCACGAGCACCTTGTGACCTTTGCCTGCCCCGGCGCGCTTGAGGCCTTCCCAGGCGGTGATGCCGACGAGCGGCAGGGCCGCGGCTTCGCGCATGCTCAGCGATTTGGGCTTGTGGGCGATCAGGCGGACATCGGCCAGCATGAACTCGGCCAAGGCGCCCTGAAGGTCCGCAAGACCGCCCGCGCAGCCATAGACCTCGTCACCAACGGCGAAGCCTTTGACATCCGCGCCCACCTCTTCGACGATCCCCGCGAAATCCATGCTGAGAATGGCGGGCAGATCGGGCGAGAGCGGCAGATCCTTGCCCATGTCGCGGATCATCGTGTCAACGGTATTCACGCTCGTCGCCTTGACGCGCACGAGGACATGGCCGGGCTTGACCGCCGGGCGCTCGATCTCGGTGGGCGTGAAGATGGCATCGGGGCCGTAGTCGTTCAGGATCATCTTCTTCATCGGAAACTCCGGATAGGGGGTGCGTTGACCCGGAGATATTTCCCTATGAATTTTGATATCATCCGTAGAAATATGATTTCAGTTTTCGGTTTCCGGGTATAAATGCGCGTCTTGCCCGTCAGCCCACGGCGGCAAGATCCCGGATCGCGCGCATCACCGCAGCCACTTGCGACGCGTCGCGCGCGCTTGCATTGGGTTCGGCGAATTTCCCGCTGTCATTGTCGAAATAGCGGCCCGACGCCTCTGCGAATTCTTCCGAAAGGGCTGCGCGACACAGGATATCGGCCCCGATCGACAGGTCGCTGCCCGCGACGCCGAAGCCTTCCCTGACCATCTTCGAGGCGAGCAGCGAGCCCGGATTGACGGGAATGAAGACGGGTCCCTCCGGGAGGTCCTGCGCCATCTGCCGCGTCCAGATCGTGATCGCAAGCTTGCTCTGCGCATAGGCCTCCATGTGATCGAGGTCGTGCTCACCACGCAGGGCTGCAACATCGACGGTCGCCTGCGCTGCCGAGGACAGGTTCACGACGCGCCCCGTCGGGGGAATGATGGGCAGCAAGCGCCGTGTGAGCAGGTAGGGCGCGACGGTATTGACCACGAAGCGGGTGTCGAGCCCGTCGGGCGTGCGGGTCTGCGCGGTCTTGAAAACCCCGGCATTGTTGATCAGCACGTCAAGTCGGTCGTGATGCGCGAGGATTTCCTCGGCCAACGCCTCCACCTGGTCCAGCCGGGAAAGATCGGCCCGGAAGGTTGCGGGGTCGGTGCCCACCTCGCGGGCCGCAGTCGCGAGCTTTTCGGCGCTGCGGCCGTGAAGCAGCACGGTGTGACCGTCCGCAGCCAGCGTTTTGGCGGTCCGCAGGCCGATGCCATCGGTCGCGCCGGTGATCAGGATCGTCTTGAACATGGGATGTCTCCTCAGATGTGGAAATGCGGCAGGATTTCTTTTGCCAATCGCTGCAGGGTAGGTTCGATGCCCGCGCTGTTGAATCGCAGGTTCAGCGCGACGTGGTTGATGCCGAGATCGCGGATGTCGGTCAGGTAGGACCGCAGATGATCCGTGCCTGACCGGAAGCCCAAGTGAATGGGTTCGGGGCGTGCATCCGCGTCCTCGGCAAGATCGACATAGAGCGGTTGCATCACCGGCTTGTCGGGCAGGCCTGCCTCGGCTGTGTTGGACGATACGCTGCCACGGCGCGGGCCTGCGTGATGGCGTCGCGCGGATAGTTCATCTAGCCATCGCCATTGCCCGCGATCCAATCCGGAGATTGCTGGCTGCCCCCGGTGATCAGCAGTGGCAATCGTCCCGCCGTGGGTTTCGGCAGCATGTCGATACCGTCCGACAGGCGGCCCTGCGCGGTGTCCCGACGCGGGTAATCCTCCGCCATCGTACGGATGTAGTCGAAACTGTCGCGGAACCGCGCGCCGCGATCCTCGAAGCCCATGTTAAGCGCGGGGTATTCATCGGGCCGGTCGCCGGAGGCGATGCCGAGCAGAAGCCGCCCACCCGAAAGCACGTCCGCAGAGGCCGCCGCCTTGGCCACATGGGCGGGGTGGCGCAGGGGGCAGGACAACGCTCGCCACGCCAAGCGCGATGTCGCGGGTCGAGGCGGCCAGCGCGCCAAGGTGAACGAACGGATCGAACACCTGCCTGGCATCGCCGAAGGACGGCACGTTGAACGGCACGTCCCGAAGCCACAGCGCCGAAAAGCCCAGACCGTCCGCGAGCCGCGCAAGGTCCATATGGCGCGCCATGTCCGGTACGGCGCTATGCGGATAGGCCGCCAGTGGCACGACGAGGCCGATGCTGAGCCGCCCGGGGCGGAAGGTGGCATCGAAGCCTCGGTTGAGGGGTTCGAACGCGGGGGAGGTCTGGTCAGGCATCATGCGCTCCGTGCTGGGGCTCTGCCGTCAGGCGAGATCGTCCTTGCCCGCGACGAGCCAGTGGAAGCTGGTCGATCCGGCATGGCGATTTGCGAGATGGGGCGCATAGTCGGGATCATCCATGAAGGCCTGTGCCGCTTCGGCGGAGGGCCATTCGATCAGGATGCGCAGAGCCGCCTCGCGTGCGGGCCCTTCCAGTTGCTCGTGGCTGGTCGTCCGCGCGAGGTATCGCCCGCCATGCTGTGCGATCAGTCGGTTGGCGGTGGGCAGGTAGTCGGCAATCCAGTCTTCGGCCCGGGGCGTCACTTCGAGGATCGAATAATGCGTCACAGTCTGTTCCTTTCATTGGATGTACTGCGTTGGAGGCGTCAGCGTGGTGCCAAGTTATCCCTTGCGAATTCGCGATAAACCTAGGCATACCGAGCTAGACATTTCGGTTTTTGGATATAATCGCCGTGGACACGGACAATCTGCGTCTCTTCGTGATGGCAGCCGAGCGGCTCAATATTTCCGCGGCGGGGCGCGAACTCGGCCTGGCGCCGGCCGTGGCAAGCGCCCGGCTCGCCAAGTTGGAACAGGAATTGGGCGCGGAGCTGTTGCGCCGCACCACCCGCAAAGTTTCCCTGTCGCTCGAAGGGTCGGATTTCCTGCCCTATGCCCGCGAGATCCTGGCCCAGGCCGATGCCGGTCGCGCGGCGCTGGGCGGCAGCGATGCCGGGCCGAATGGCACGCTGCGCTTCGCCGCGCCAAGCAGCTTTGCCCAGCGTCACATCATGCCGCTCCTGCCGGAGTTTCACGGCCTCTACCCGGATCTCACGCTTGATCTGCGCCTGTCCGACACGCGCTTCGATGCCATTGAAGGCAGTTTCGACCTTGCCTTGCGCAGCGGTCCGCTGAGCGACAGCAGTCTGAAGGGGCGCAAGCTTGCCGAGGACACACGGGTCCTTTGCGCGGCGCCGGAATATCTCGACAGGCACGGCACCCCGGACACGCCCGCCGATCTCGTGGACCACCGGATCATCGCGTGGAACAGCCTCGAGCCACGGGAGCTGGTCAACCGGACCGGAGACACCGCGCGGCTGGACCCGGCGGCTATGTCCTGCCGGATCATTCTCGACGATGGCGACGCGCAGCGCGAAGCGACTCTTGCAGGGGCGGGGCTTTCGATGAACTCGCTCTGGAACGTCGCCGACGAGATCGCGGCGGGTCGGCTGGTCCGGGTGTTGCCCGGCTGGAAGATGAACGACCACTCGGTGCTCTGGCTGGTCTATCCGCGCAGCAACGTGCTGACCCCGAAGACGCGGATCTTCATCGACTTCCTGATCGCGCGACTGTCGGGTCACGCGGGGTGGAGCGAGTGAGCCGCCGTCAGCCCGCTGGCGGCGTAAGCAGAGACATCGCGGCCGAAACACGCGCCACCCTGCAGGCCCGGGCCGCCTCGCAGGCCTGCATCCGACAAGGTCCTGAGGCGATCCTTGCTGCGATGGCGACCCGGAGCCATGCCCTGAGCCCGGAAAGAATGAGCCGGTCGGCTTGCGATGCTGACGTCAGCCCTCAGCCCGCGATCTCTATCCCGATCTTGCCGATATGCGCCTTGCCGAGGAACGCCTCCTGCGCCGCCCGGAGATCACGAAGCGTGTAGGTCTCGGCCAGAACAGGCCGGATCTCGCCCCGCTCGATATACCCCACCAGATCGGTGAAGACGCCCGGCGCCTGCCGGGTGCTGCCGGTCAGCGTCAGATCCTTGAGGTAGAGCGTGCGCAGGTCCAACTCCACGATCGGCCCGGCGATGGCGCCGGAGGTCACGTAGCGCCCGCGCACCGCCAGCGCGTCAAGAAGTTCGGGCCAGCGTGGCCCGCCTACGAGGTCGAGCACCACGTCGTAGGCGCTTTCGGGCAAGATGTCGTCGCGCCCCAGGATGGCATCCGCCCCGAGCGCGCGCAGGTCGTCGGCCTTGGCCGGGCTGGTCATCGCCGTGACATGCGCGCCGCGCCGCTTGGCCAATTGCACCGCCGCCGATCCGACGCCACCGGAAGCACCGGTGATCAGCACCCGCTCCGCGCCGAGGTCCGCGCGCTGTATCATCCCCTCGGCCGTGGAGAAGGCGCAGGGGAAGGAGGCAAGTTCAACATCCGACAACGGGCTAACGATATGGATTGCATGAGCGCTCTCGACTGTGGCGAACTCGGCGAAGCCGCCATCGCGCTCCGAACCGAAGGTTATCAGATCGTGGTCTTCACCGCCTGCTGGCCGGTGCATCGGGCGTACCAGCACACGCTCTCCTAAGCGGGCCGGATCGACGCCCTCGCCCAGCGCGACGATGACGCCGCAGCAATCGGCGCCTTGGATCCGCGGGAAACTCAGCGCGCCGGACCAGGCGCCGTCTTCGTCCGAGGCGCCGTCATATCCCGTGGCCGCCGCCGATCCGGTGTCGCCGCGCACGGCCTTCGAGTACCAGCCGGTGCGGGTGTTCACATCGGTATTGTTCACCGCGGAGGCGCCGACGCGGATCAGCACTTCCCCCGGCGCGGGGCGGGGGACCGGCATGTCCTCGCGCAATTCCAGCTTGGAAAGGCCGCCATGGCCCGTCAGAACCATGGCCTTCATCGTTTCGGGAAGTGTCATCGGGTCGCTCCGTCATGTAGAATGATTGCTCTACTTGCGTAGGTAGAGTAATCCCTCTACATCGTCAACATGACCGATACGATGACCAAGATCGCCTCCGGGCTTGAGCGGGCCTTTGCCGCGCGGGGTTTTGCAGAACCCAGCGTCGAGGACCTACGAGACGCGGCGGGTGTCAGCCTACGCACGCTTTACAAATACACGCCGTCCCGCGCCGACATGGTTCTGGCGGCGCTGGAGCATCGCCATACCCGCTATCTCGGCCATCTGTTCGACGATCTGCCTGATGCGCCTGACGCCGCGCTTGATGCGCTCTTTGACCGGGTCGGGGGCTGGATGGCGTCCGAAGCGGCGCATGGCTGCCTGTTTCACGGCGCCGTCGCGGCAGAGCCGGGCAGCGATCGGCTATGGGCGCTTCTGGCGCGGCACAAGGCCGAGGTCGCCCGCCGCGCCGCTGCCGCCGCTGGCTTGCAGGGGTTCGAGACGGAGCTCCTGATCATCCTCGACGGTCTGACACAGGCCTGGACGCTGCATCGTGATGCGGCGGTCGCAAGCGCCAAGCGATTGGGGCAGGGCCTGCGGAACAACCTGGCCGCGTGATGGCCACCCCGGTTCAGAGCGACGGCATCTTATGGCTGTTCGTTGGAGAAATCCGCGCCACACGCTTGGTTCCGGTGGTAGCCTTTTTGCGATAACCACATGGGAACGCTTGGTTGCGCTGCAAACCACGCGCGATGGAGGAGTATCCCGCGATGTTCACGATCCCGATTGTGGTGCTTGTCCTTCTGTTTCTGCTCTGCGTGACGCAGCTTGTCAGTGCCTCCGCCGCGGCTGATCTGCCTGCGCGCGGGAAGAAGACGCGCGTGACCGGCGGGCGGCTGCACTGGGTGGAGGAAGGGTCCGGCCCCCCGGTTGTCATGATCCACGGGCTCGCCGGATCGCTGGATAATTTCACCTATGCGATGACTGGCGCATTCGAGGGCCAGGTGCGCGCGATCGCGGTCGACCGGCCGGGCTGCGGATGGTCCGAACGCGACGGCGTGAAGTTCGCGGAGCTGAACCGGCAAGCGCGCATGATCGCCGAATTCATCGAGGCCGAAGGGCTGGACCGGCCTGTCGTCGTCGGCCATTCGCTCGGCGGTACGGTCGCGCTTCTGCTGGCGCTCAACCATCCCGCGCAGGTGGGGGGACTTGTGCTTTTGTGTCCGGCGACAGCACGGCTCGACAAGACGCCGCCTGCCTTTCGCGGCATCGATATCGCGAAGCAGGACCTCGTGCCGGCCATCGGCTACGGCATGTCGGGCCTTGCCGCCAAGGGGATCGAGCGCAGCGTGCTGGAGCAGGTCTTCGCCCCCGAACCGGTCGCGCCGGACTTCATGATGCGGGGCGGGGCGATCCTCGCGCGTCGCGCGTCGTCCTACATCGCAGCGGCGCAGGACCTCGCAGCCAGCCGTGACGGGTTTCGGCTGCTTGGAGGCCGCGCGGGCGAGATCGAGGTTCCGATCAGCGTGGTGTATGGCGCCGAGGACAAGGTGCTCGACCCGACGCTGCACGGACGGGATTTTGCCGAAAGGGTGGGCTGCGACTATACCGAGCTTGAAGGCCGCGGGCATCTGATCCCGGTGACGGCCGCTGCGGATTGCGCCGATGCCGTGCGCCGGGTCCTAGCCCGCGTTCATCAGTGAGGGTCTGACCTGTCAACCTCGCGCGATGCGCCCGGCATCGCTTGAATTTCCGCGCGGCCCGCTATCTAGCGCCACTTCTGCCCCATGGAGGTCCGTCATGCCCACGCTCAGCCTGCGCAAGAACGCGCCGTTCGAGGTTCTGACCCTTGGCGAGATGATCCCCGACGAGACGGAAATGGCTCTGGTCAATCCCAACGCCAAGTTCCCGCTTGATCCGCTGGAATGGCAGGAGAAATGGCTCAACGAGCTCGATGACGCCTCCTTCTACCTGACCGATGCCGAGGGCCGCGATGTGGGCTTCTTCGCGCTGCGCGTGGGCATCGGCCCCGAGGTCCGGCACCTGACCTATGCCTTCGTGGCACCCGAGGCGCGGGGGGGCTCTGGCGAGCAGATGACCGCCCTGGTGATCGAGGCCGCACGGCAGCTCGAGGCGCTGACACTGACGCTGAAATGCGAGACTGACAACGCGCCTGCGATGAACGCCTATCTGTCGGCCGGGTTCGAGGTGCTGTCGGAGCGCGGCGGCATGGCCACGATGCGGATGGATCTGGGCTAGGAAAGGCCCGACCCCGGCATCGGGCCGGGACCGGGCCTGCGAGAGGTTCTACCTCTCGCGCTCTCCGGAGGTATTTTCGGTCCGAAAGTGAGGGGGCGTCAGGCGGTCAGGCCCTCGGGTTCGGGAAGGCCATGGGCGCGGCAGCAGGCAGTGACCGTATTGGCCAGAAGGCAGGCGATGGTCATGGGCCCGACGCCGCCCGGCACGGGAGTGATCGCGCCCGCAACTTCGCGCACGGCGGCGAAATCCACATCGCCCAGAAGTTTGGTCTTGCCGGGCTTGTCGGGATGCGGAATGCGCGTGATGCCCACATCGATCACCGTGGCGCCGGGCTTGACCCAATCGGCCTTCACCATCTCGGCGCGACCCACGGCGGCCACGACAATATCGGCGCGACGCACGGTCGCGGGCAGATCGCGGGTGCGGGAATGAGCGATGGTGACGGTGCAATTCTCCCGCAGGAGCAGCTGCGCCATGGGTTTGCCGAAGAGGTTCGAGCGGCCGATGACGACCGCCTCGAGCCCGGTCATGTCGGGCAGCTCATCGCGCAGAAGCATGAGGCAGCCAAGTGGTGTGCAGGACACGAGCCCCTTCTCGCCGCTGGCCAGGAGCCCGGCATTGGTCACGCTGAGGCCGTCCACGTCCTTCGCCGGATCGATCCGGGCGACGATGGCGCGCTCGTCGAGATGCGCGGGCACCGGGAACTGGCAGAGGATGCCGTGCACTTCAGGGTCGGCATTGAGACGGTCGATGAGCGCGAAGAGGTCGGCCTCGGACGTATCCCCGGGCAGCTTGTGCTCGAAGGAGCGCATGCCGGCCTCGACGGTCTGCTTGTGCTTGCTGGCAACATAGACCTCGCTCGCCGGGTCCTCGCCCACAAGGACGACAGCCAGTCCGGGGGTGATGCCATGCGCGTCGGTCAGGCGCGCCACATGGCCCGCGACCTTCTCTCGGATCGTGGCAGCGAAGGCTTTTCCGTCTATGATCTTGGCGCTCATGTCATGTGTCCTTTGTCGGGGCCATTACCGCTTCTTCATGCGCAATGGCCGCTTCGATCAGGATGTGCCAGAGGTTTTCGGCGACATCCGGATCGACGCCGTGCTCTTCGGCATTCGCGCGGGCATTGGCGATTACGGCGGCCACGCGGTCGTTGGTTCGTGCGGGCAGGCCCTCGCCAGGCTTGAGTTCGGCCGCGCGGTCGATAAGCCGTGCGCGCCTGCCCAGAAGCGTCATCAGTTCCCGATCGAGGGCATCGATCTCGACCCGCAGCTCGGCCATGGTTGGTATGTCACGGGGGTCGCGCATCGGGGGTCTCCTTCAACCGTTGGCTTGGGGTGTGCCGATGCGCGTGCCCGAGTTCAAGACCTAGAAAAGCCCCTCGATCTCGCCCGCGTCATTCAGCCGGATCGTGTTCGCCGCAGGGGCGGAGGGCAGGCCTGGCATTGTCATGATCTCGCCGCAGATCGCGACAACGAAGCCCGCGCCCGCCGAGAGCCGCACCTCACGCACGGGGATCGTGAAACCCGTGGGCGCGCCTCGAAGATTGGGATCGGTCGAGAAGGAATATTGCGTCTTGGCCATGCAGACCGGCAGATCGCCATAGCCCTGATCTTCCCATTCCTTGAGCTGCGTGCGGATCTTCTGATCCATCTCGATCCCATCGGCGCGATAGATCTTCTGCGCGACCGTCTCGATCTTGTCGGCAAGCGACATGGCATCGGGGTAGATCGGCGCGAAATCGGCGCTGCCGCCATCGGCCAGTGCGGCCACCTTCGTCGCCAGTTCGGTCACACCGGCGGAGCCGTCGGCCCAATGCTTGGCCAACACCGCCTCGGAGCCCTGGCCTGCGACGAAATCCTTCACCGCCTGCACTTCCGCCTCTGTATCGCCTGCGAAGTGGTTGATCGCCACGACGACCGGCACGCCGAAGCTTTTGACGTTCTCGATATGGCGGCCAAGGTTCGCGCAGCCGGACTTCACCGCCTCCACGTTCTCCGCGCCGAGATCGGCCTTGGCGACGCCGCCGTTCATCTTCATAGCGCGCACGGTGGCGACCAGCACCACGGCGGCTGGCTTCAACCCGGCCTTGCGGCACTTGATGTCGAAGAACTTCTCCGCCCCGAGATCGGCGCCGAAGCCCGCTTCGGTCACCACGTAATCGGCGAGCTTGAGCGCGGTCTTCGTGGCGATGACCGAGTTGCAGCCATGGGCGATGTTCGCGAAGGGACCGCCATGCACGAAAGCCGGGTTGTTTTCGAGCGTCTGCACGAGGTTCGGCTGCATCGCGTCTTTCAGCAGGACGGTCATCGCCCCGTCCGCACCGATATCGCGGCAATAGACCGGGGACTTGTCGCGGCGATAGGCCACGATCATGTCGCCGAGACGCTTTTCGAGGTCTTTCAGATCGGTGGCGAGGCAGAGGATCGCCATCACCTCGGAAGCTACGGTGATGTCGAAACCGGTCTCGCGCGGGAAGCCGTTGGCGACACCGCCCAGGGATGCCGTGATCTGGCGCAGTGCGCGATCGTTCATGTCCAGAACGCGCCGCCAGGTGACGCGGCGGATGTCGATCTCGAGCGCATTGCCCCAGTAGATGTGGTTGTCGATCATCGCCGACAGCAGGTTATGCGCCGAGGTGATCGCGTGGAAATCGCCCGTGAAATGGAGGTTCATGTCCTCCATCGGCACGACCTGCGCATAGCCGCCGCCCGCGGCTCCGCCCTTCATCCCGAAATTGGGGCCGAGCGAGGCCTCGCGGATGCAGATCGCGGCGCGTTTGCCGATCGCGTTCAGACCGTCGCCAAGGCCCACGGTGGTCGTGGTCTTGCCCTCGCCCGCGGGCGTCGGGTTGATCGCGGTCACGAGGATCAATTTGCCGTCACTCCGATCCGCCAGCGAATTGATGAAATCCTGGCCCACCTTGGCCTTGTCGTGGCCATAAGGCAGCAGCGCCTCCGTCGGGATGCCGAGCTTGTCGCCAATCTGCTGGATGGGTTTCTTGTTCGCCGCGCGAGCGATCTCGATATCTGTTTTAGGTGCCATGATCCGCGTTCTCCCGCCGGTTCTGTCGCTGTTGGGCCGTGTGTGCCGTGCCCGCTTGCCCTGAACAATGCGGATTTTTGAGAAATCATGCGTCTGGAAGCGACGAAGGGCTTCCTTTTCGCGGCAAGAGGACCGGAAAGGGGTGGCAGTGACCGCCGTAGCTCGCTTAGGTCCGGGGGAATGACGGAGGATGACATGGCCAAACCGAAGATCTTGATCACGCGCGGCTGGCCCGCAGAATGCGAAGCGCGAGCGGCGCGCGACTATGATGCGACGCTGAACCGGGATGACACGCCCATGAATCTCGACCAGATGCGCGCGGCATTGGCAGAGCATGACGCGATATGCCCGACCGTGACGGATGCGCTGCCCGCCGATCTCTTCGGGGACGATCTGCGCACGCGGATCATCGGCAATTTCGGCGTCGGCTATAACCATATCGATATCGCGGCTGCCAAGGCGGCCGGGATCGCGGTGTCGAACACCCCCGGCGTTCTGACCGATTGCACCGCCGACATCGCGTTGACGCTGATGCTGATGATCACCCGGCGCGCGGGCGAGGGCGAACGCATGGTGCGCGCGGACGAGTGGCATGGCTGGACGCCCACGCAGCTCATCGGCACGAAGCTCGCGGGCAAGACCCTCGGCATCGTCGGGATGGGCCGGATCGGAATCGCCACGGCGCGGCGCGCACAGCACGGCTTCGGGATGAAGATCGTCTATTACAACCGCTCCGAGGTCGCGCCCGAGCGTCTGGAGAGGCTGGAGGCCACGCGCCTGCCCTCCATCGACGCCGTGTGCGAGGCCGCCGACATGGTGTCGCTGCACCTGCCCGGAGGCGGCGAGAATACCGGCACGATTGGCGCGGATCGGCTGGACCTCATCGGCCCGGACGGCTTCCTGATCAATACGGCCCGCGGCGATGTGGTGGACGAATCCGCGCTGATCGCAGCACTCGAGGCGGGGCGGATCCGGGGCGCGGGCCTTGATGTCTTCGCCAAGGAGCCGCAGGTGCCGGAGCCGTTGCGCGCCCTCGACAACGTGGTGCTCTTGCCGCATCTGGGCTCCGCCACCGCCGAGACGCGCGCGGCGATGGGGCATATGGTGCTCGATAATCTCGACGCGTTCTTCGCGGGCAAGCCGCTGCCGGACCCTGTCGAGTAAGGCGCAGGGCAGTGAGGCGCGGCCTCAGCCTTCCATGCGCTTCGGCGCGCCCGAGGACATTTCTGTCCCGATGAAGGGCAGCTTGGCCTGTTTCCATGCGCCGAATCCGCCTTCGAGATGGGCGATCACGTCAAGCCCTGCCTCGGCTGCGACGTTCGCCATTCTCGCGGACCGGATGCCCGAGCCGCAATGCAGCACGATGCGCTTGTCGCTCTGGCCGGGCAGGGCTTTTGGGTCGAAATAGGCCATTGGGAAGTTCATCGCGCCCTCGATATGTTCGAAGGCGAATTCCTGCGGGGTGCGCACGTCGATGATGACGATCTCACCCGCATCGCGCGCGGCCTTGACCTCTTCGGGGCTCCAGCGCTCGAAGGTCGCCGCGCCGAGTTGTTCCGTCTGCATGCCTGTCTCCTTCAGAATTTGTTCGCGGGGATTTTCAGGTAGCTCTGACCATCTGCTTCCGGCGCGGGAAGGCGGCCGCCGCGCAGGTTCATTTGCAAAGCATAGAGCATTTGCGACGGAAGACTGAGCGTCGCATCGCGGGCGTCGCGGATCTCGCGGAACTCGGCCTCCGAGACCCCGCCGCCCAGATGCTTGTTCTGCGCGCGATGCGTGGCGACGCTTGCCTCCCAGGCGGGGTCCGTGCGGTCGCCCACGGGCGGGTAATCATGGCCCACGAAAAGCCGCGTGTCGTCCGGCAGATCGAGGATCGCCATCAGCGACGCGTAAAGATCGGCCGATGAGCCGCCGGGGAAATCCGCGCGGGTCGTGCCAGCATCCACATGCATGAACGTGTCATGCACGAAGGCCGCATCGCCCACCACATAGGTGATCGAGCCCAGCGTATGACCGGGCGACAGCATCACGCGCACCTCGAGATTGCCGATCCGGAACGTGTCGCCATCGGCAAAGAGGTGGTCGAAATCGCGGTCGGGATCGAAGGCGTCGGGCAGGTGGTAGATGTCGCGCCAGAGTGCCGCGATATCGCGGACCTTTTCGCCGATGGCCGTGGGCGCGCCGAGCTTCTCCTTGAGGTAGGCTTGCGCCATGACGTGATCGGCATGCGGGTGGGTATCGAGGATCCACACGACGTCGAGGCCTTCGCGCGCAACGAATTCGAGGATCTCGTCGGCACTTTCATTCGAAAGCCGCGCGGCATTGGTGTCGAAATCGCGCACCACGTCGATCAGCGCCGCCTTGCCGGTTTCGGGATCGCTGACGACATACATGATGGAGCCGGTATTCTTGTCGTAGAACCCGTCGACGCGGGGGCTTCCGGGACCGGTCGAGGGCGACGTGCGTGTGAACATTTTGGACCTCTGTCTCTGCTTTCACATTCACATAACGGAATATGACTGCGAAACAAGGGTCAGCTCGAAGATTGCCTGAAAACTTGGGCCAACCTCGTGAAACCCCGTTTCAGAATCGCCGCCAGCCATGCTAGATATCGCGGTATGAATACGCACAGCCCCAATATCCGCCCGCACATCCGACAGCTGGATGATGCCGCGATCAATCGCATCGCCGCTGGCGAAGTGGTGGAGCGGCCGGCCTCCGCGGTCAAGGAGCTGGTGGAAAACGCCATCGATGCCAGCGCGCGACGGATCACGATCGAGGTCGCCGATGGGGGAAAGACCCTGATCCGGGTCACGGATGATGGCTGCGGGATGACGCCCGAGGACCTGCCGCTGGCGCTGTCGCGGCACGCCACCTCGAAGATCGACGGCAGCGACCTTCTGGACATCCAGTCCTTCGGGTTCCGGGGCGAGGCCCTGCCGTCGCTCGGCGCCGTGGGCCGTCTGACGATCCAAAGCCGCGCGGACGGTCATGACGGTGCGGAGATTGCCGTGGCGGGCGGTGCCATGGGGTCCGTGCGGCCCGCCGCGTTGCAGCGCGGCACGGTCATCACATTGCGCGATCTGTTCTTCGCGACGCCCGCGCGCCTGAAATTCCTGCGCAGCGATCGCGCCGAGATGCAGGCCGTCTCGGATGTGGTCCGTCGCCTTGCCATGGCCGAGCCGTCGATCGGCTTCACGCTGCGCGATGTCACGGGCGGCGGCGAGGGACGGGTGACCTTCCGCGCCGATCCCCAGACTGGTGATTTGTTCGAAGCGCTGACCGGGCGGCTCACGCAGATCATGGGGCGTGACTTCACCGATAACGCCATTCGCATCGAGGCCGAGCGCGAGGGCATAATCATGTCCGGGCTCGCGGGCCTGCCGACCTATTCGCGGGGCGCGGCCGTGGCGCAGCATTTTTTCGTCAACGGACGGCCCGTGAAGGACCGGCTGCTGATCGGCGCGTTGCGGGGGGCCTATTCGGACTTTCTCAGCCGGGATCGGCATCCGGCCGTGGCATTGTTCATCGATTGCGATCCGCGCAAGGTCGATGTGAACGTGCATCCCGCGAAATCGGAGGTGCGGTTTCGCGATCCGGGGCTGGTGCGCGGGCTGGTCGTGTCGGGCCTGAAACATGCGCTTGCGGAGGCCGGACATCGCGCGTCCTCGACGGTGGCGGAAGCCACGCTCGGGGCGATGCGGCCCGAACCCACGGGCGCGCCGCGCATCTACCAGATGGATCGCCCGAGCCCGCGCGCGCTGGGCGCCGCTTATGCCGCTCAGGCCCCCGGTTTCGCGGAGATGGAGACGGTCTGGTCCGGCCGCGTCGAGGAGGTCTCGCCCGAGACCGAGGAGATGCCCGCTCCGCCCGAGGCGCTGCCGCTCGGGGCCGCGCGCGGCCAGGTTCACGAGAATTACATCATCGCCCAGACCGCCGATGGCATGGTCATCGTCGATCAGCATGCCGCGCATGAACGGCTGGTCTACGAGACGCTGAAGCGGCAGATGGCCGAACGCGGCGTGGCCGCGCAAGCCTTGCTGATCCCCGAAGTGGTCGATCTGTCCGTTTCGGATTGCGCGCTTCTGCTGGAGGCAGCCGACGATCTGTCGCGCATGGGATTGACCGTGGAACCCTTCGGCGGCTCCGCGATTGCCGTGCGTGAAACACCAGCGATTCTGGGCGAGGTCAACGCCGAGACGCTGATCCGCGACGTGCTGGACGAGTTGGCCGAGGGCGGTGGCACCGTGCGCGTGCAGGAGAAGATCGAGGCGATCCTGAGCCGTGTGGCCTGTCACGGCTCGATCCGATCGGGCCGCCGCATGCGGGGCGAGGAGATGAATGCACTGCTGCGCGAGATGGAAGCGACGCCCCATTCGGGCCAGTGCAACCACGGACGCCCCACCTATGTCGAGCTGAAGCTCGCTGATATCGAAAGATTGTTTGGCCGCACATGATCGAGATTGCCGGAACCTCCTACGCGTTCAACGACACCCGTGTCATCGCAGCTCTCGTGGGGCTGCTTCTCGTGCTGGCGATTCTCGCCCTTCTCGTCGCAGCCGTGCGGGCCGCCGGGCGCACGGCGCGGTCCGTGGAACCGCTGGCACGCGATCTCGGCCATGTCGCCGCTCGGGTGCAATCGCTGTCGGATGGGCAGGAGCGGCTCGCGGGCGGTCTGCACCACGTCTCCGAAGCGCAGGCGAAAAGCCAGACCGCGATGCTGGAGCTGATGGAGAAGCGGCTCGCCGAGGTGCAGGGCAAGATGGGGGAAAGCCTGTCGGGTACCGCGCAGCGCACCGCCCGGTCGCTGGGGGAATTGCAGGAACGCTTGGCTGCCATCGACAAGGCGCAGGCAAACATCACCAAGCTTTCGGGCGACGTTCTGTCGCTGCAGGACATCCTGTCGAACAAGCAGACGCGCGGGGCGTTCGGGGAAATCCAGCTGACGGACATCGTCTCCAAGGCGCTGCCCTCGGACAGCTACGCGCTGCAGGCGACGCTCTCGAACGGCAAGCGTGCCGATTGCCTCGTGCATCTGCCGAACCCGCCGGGGCCCATCGCGATCGACTCGAAGTTCCCGCTTGAGGCCTATGAGGCCCTGCGCCGGGCGGAGACGCAGGACCAGCTCAACCGCGCCGCACAGCAATTGCGCCTGGCCTTGCGCAAGCATATCCGCGACATCGCCGAGCGCTACATCATCGAGGGGGAGACTGCAGACGGGGCAATCCTGTTCCTGCCGTCAGAGGCGGTCTATGCCGAGCTGCATGCCAATTTCCCCGAAGTGGTCCGCGAAGGCTTCGCAGCCCGGGTCTGGATCGTCTCGCCCACAACCTGCATGGCCACGCTGAACACGATGCGCGCCATCCTGAAAGATGCTCGCATGCGCGAACAGGCCGGTGCCATACGGCGTGAATTGTCGCTGCTCTACGCCGATGTGGACCGGCTGGGCACGCGGGTCGAAAACCTTGACCGGCATTTCGGACAGGCCTCGAAAGACATCGCGGAGATCAAGATCAGCGCCGACAAGGCGGGTCGCCGCGCGCAACGTCTCGACAATTTCGATTTCGAGGAATTGCAGGAGGCCCCCGCCGCGCCGGGCCTTGCGCTGGAAACGTCGGACTGAGCCGCTAACTCCTTCGATTGACGGAATTGGTTGCACTTGGCCCCGCCAATGTGCTGCCTTGACGTACTGAGTGCGACTCGGCGCGGGAGCCGGAGAACTCCTGCCCGTCGGATCGCGCGACCGGGGCGCCTTTTCGCGTCGCGGCGGAAAGGGAGCGTTGGATGAGGCCAGAGACGACCGGGATGCAGTGCATTATTCTGCCCGATGCCGGTGCCTCCGCCGCCCCAGCCATGAGTTTTCGCGCCGAAGCCATGCGTTCCGCGCATATCAAGAATGCACGCCAAAACCTAAACACAGGCCCTTTGCGATGGTACCGCAGAGGGCGGAAAGACATGTCAGCAAGGCTGACTTAGATGGCCGCGGTCGCACCGATCGCACCAGTATTCCGCAGACCTGATCTGCGAAGAGCCAAGGGAGAGGCCCAATGAAAGACACTCCGAACGATATCGATCCAGTCGAATCGCAGGAATGGCAGGAAGCCATAGAAGACGTCATCATGCGGGATGGCCCGGACCGGGCGCATTACCTTCTCGACAAGGCCGTGCAACAGGCACGCGCCGCCGGGGCGCAGCTGCCGTTTTCCTCCACAACGCCCTACCAGAACACCATCCAGCCCGATGACGAGATCGACCTTCCGGGCGACACGGACATGGAATGGCGCATCCGGACCATAAACCGCTGGAACGCCATGGCGACCGTGGTGCGCGCGAACAAGTCGACGGACGGGATCGGCGGGCATATCGCCTCCTTCGCGTCTTCGGCGGCGCTCTACGATGTGGGTCTGAACCACTTCTGGCGGTCGAAATCGACGATGCATGGCGGCGACCTGGTGTTCTTCCAGGGCCATGTCGTGCCGGGCATCTACGCGCGCTCCTTCATGGAGGGGCGGCTCTCGGAAGAGGACCTCGCCACCTTCCGCCAGGAGGTCGACGGATCGGGCCTGTCCTCCTATCCGCATCCCTGGCTGATGCCGGAATACTGGCAATTCCCCACCGTCTCGATGGGCCTTGGCCCGATGATGGCGATCTACCAGGCACGCTTCATGAAATACATGGAGAACCGCGGCCTGATCGAGAAGTCGGATCGCAAGGTCTGGGCCTTCCTCGGCGACGGCGAAATGGACGAGCCCGAAAGCCTGGGCGCGATCAATCTCGCCGCGCGTGAAGGGCTCGACAACCTGATCTTCGTGGTGAACTGCAACCTGCAGCGCCTTGACGGTCCGGTACGCGGCAACGCCAAGATCGTCCAGGAACTGGAAGGCGCCTTCCGCGGGTCCGGCTGGGACGTGATCAAGCTGCTCTGGGGTCGTGGCTGGGACGAGCTTCTGGAGCGCGATACCTCCGGCAAGCTGCGCCAGCTGATGGACGAGACCATCGACGGCGACTACCAGACCTTCAAGTCCAAGAACGGCGCCTATATCCGCGAACACTTCTTCGGCAAGTACCCCGAGACCGCAGAGCTGGTGAAGGACTGGACCGACGACGAGATCTGGGCCCTGCGCCGCGGCGGCCACGACATCAAGAAGGTCTACAACGCCTACCATCGCGCCACGCATACCGAGGGTCAGCCGACCTGTATCCTCGTGAAGACGGTGAAGGGCTACGGCATGGGCTCCGCGGGCGAAGGCCTCAACATCGCCCACCAGTCGAAGAAGATGCAGGTCGACCAGCTCAAGCAGATGCGCGACCGCTTCCAGATCCCGGTGGATGACAAGGACCTCGAGAAGGTGCCCTTCGTCACCCTTAACAATGCGCAGAAAGCCTATCTGTCGGAGCGTCGGCAGGAGCTGGGCGGTGAGTTTCCCAAGCGCAACACCGAGGCGCCGAAGCTCGAGATTCCGTCGCTCGACAAGTTCAAGGGGCAGCTCGAAAGCACGGGTGATCGCGAGATCTCCTCGACCATGGCCTTCGTGCGGATCCTGACGACGCTGCTGCGCGACAAGCAGATCGGCAAGCACGTCGTTCCGATCGTGCCCGACGAAAGCCGCACTTTCGGCATGGAAGGCCTCTTCCGCTCCGTCGGTATCTACAACCCGCTCGGGCAGAACTACATGCCCGAGGACCGCGACCAGATGATGTACTACAAGGAGGCGATTGACGGTCAGGTCCTCCAGGAAGGCATCAACGAAGCGGGCTCCATGTGCGACTGGATCGCAGCGTCGACCTCCTATTCGACGCACGGCGTGCCGATGATCCCGTTCTACATCTTCTACTCGATGTTCGGCTTCCAGCGGATCGGCGACTTCGCCTGGGCCGCGGGCGACAGCCGCGCGCGGGGCTTCATGCTGGGCGGCACCGCTGGGCGCACCACGCTGAATGGCGAGGGCCTG
Source organism: Roseivivax sp. THAF197b (assembly GCF_009363255.1). Lineage (NCBI taxonomy): Bacteria > Pseudomonadati > Pseudomonadota > Alphaproteobacteria > Rhodobacterales > Roseobacteraceae > Roseivivax > Roseivivax sp. THAF197b. Next base: position 75,246 of record NZ_CP045318.1, read on the forward strand.
CAGCACGAGGACGGGCACAGCCATATCCTCGCGGGCACGATCCCGAACTGCATCAGCTACGACCCGACCTTCAGCTATGAGGTGGCGGTGATCGTGCAGCATGGCCTGCAGCGCATGTTCGTCGATCAGGATGACGTCTATTTCTACATCACCCTGATGAACGAGAACTACACTCATCCCGAGATGCCCACGGGCGCCGAGGAGGGCATCATCAAGGGCCTCTACCGGATGCAGAAGACCGCGCGGCCCGGCAAGAAGCACGTCAACCTGATGGGCTCCGGCACGATCCTCGTGCAGGCGATCCAGGCCGCCGAGATGCTGAAGAAGGATTTCGGCGTCACGTCGGATATCTGGTCGGCCACCTCGATGAACGAGCTGGCGCGCGACGGGCAGGATTGCCTGCGCCACAACCGTCTCAATCCGCTGACCGAGCAGAAGGTGCCCTTCGTCACCCAGCAGCTCGAGAATGCGAAAGGTCCGGTGATCGCCGCGACGGATTACATGAAGAACTACGCGGAGCAGATCCGCGCCTTCGTGCCGCAGCGCTTCACCGTTCTGGGCACCGACGGCTTCGGTCGCTCGGACAGCCGGGAGAACCTCCGCCGCTTCTTCGAGGTGGATGCGAACCACATCGCGGCGGCGGCCATGACCGATCTCTACCGTGAAGGCGCGATCACCGAGAAGGACCTGCAAAAGGCCCTCGACAAGTACAACATCGACGGCGGCAAGCCGAACCCGCGCCTGAGCTGAACCGCGGATTTGAGGAGACAGACGACATGACAACCGAAGTTAAAGTTCCCGATATCGGCGATTTTTCCGATGTACCCGTGGTCAGCGTTCTCGTGAGCGTGGGCGACACCATCGCCGAGGAAGATCCGCTGATCGAACTCGAGAGCGACAAGGCCACGATGGAGGTGCCTTCCTCGCATGCGGGCACGGTCAAGGAGATCAAGGTCTCCGAAGGTGACACCGTGTCCGAAGGCGATCTGATCCTGATCGTGGAAGCCTCGGGCGGGGGAAGCGCCGACGAGGGCTCGAAAGAGACCGAGAAGGCGGCCCCGAAAGAAGAGCCCAAGGCAGCCGCTCCGGCGAAGTCCGAGGCCCCGGCACCTTCTGCTCAAAGCTCGGGCGCCGTGACCGATGCGGGCTTCGGCAAGGTCCATGCATCCCCATCGGTGCGCGCCTATGCGCGCCGCGTGGACGTGGACCTCAACAAGGTCAACGGCTCGGGCCGCAAGGGCCGCATTCTGCGCGAGGACGTGGAGAAGGCGCTCAAGGGTCAGTCCGGTGGCGGCGCGGGTGCTGCAGCCGGTGGCGGTGCGCAAGGTGGCATGGGCATCCCGCCGATCCCGGCCGTGGACTTCTCCAAGTTCGGCCCCGTCGAAAACGTCGAGATGAGCCGCATCAAGAAGCTCTCGGGCCCCGCGCTGCACCGCTCCTGGCTCAACATCCCGCATGTCACGCATAACGAGGATGCGGACATCACCGAACTCGACAAGTACCGCAAGGAGCTCGACACCCAGGCCAAGGAAGAGGGCTACCGCGTCACGCTTCTGTCCTTCCTCGTGAAGGCGTCCGTTTCGGCGCTGAAGAAGCATTGGGAGTTCAACTCGTCGATCCATCCCGATGGCGACAAGCTGATCAAGAAGGATTTCTACAATATCGGCTTCGCGGCGGACACGCCCAACGGCTTGATGGTCCCGGTGATCAAGGATGCGGACCGCAAGGGCATCGTCGATATCTCCAAGGATCTGATGGAGCTCAGCGCGGCGGCCCGCGACGGCAAGCTCAAGGGCGACCAGATGCAGGGTGCGACCTTCACGATCTCGTCGCTGGGCGGCATCGGGGGGACCTCCTTCACGCCCATCGTCAACGCGCCCGAAGTGGCGATCCTGGGCCTGACCCGCTCGGCGATGAAGCCTGTCTGGAACGGCGAGGAATTCGTGCCGCGCAACATCCTGCCCATGAGCCTCAGCTACGACCACCGGGCCATCGACGGCGCGCTTGCGGCGCGCTTCGCCGCCCATCTCAAGTATCTTCTGGCCGATCCGCGCCGGATCATGCTGTAACGGAAAGGGACGGAAGACATGGAAATCAAAGTCCCCGATATTGGCGACTTCACCGATGTGCCGGTCGTGTCGATCCTCGTAAGCGTGGGCGACACGGTGGCCGAGGAAGACCCGCTGATCGAACTGGAATCCGACAAGGCCACGATGGAAGTGCCCTCGTCCGGCGCGGGCAAGGTCACGGAGATCAAGGTCTCCGAAGGCGACAAGGTCTCCGAGGGCGATGTCATCATCATCCTCGAGGCGGCCGAAGGCGCGTCCGAAGCCCCTGCCGAGCAAGACAGCAAGGCCGAGGCCCCGAAAGCCGACGACACACCCGCGCCCAAGGCGGCGGCGGGCACGGCGTCCGGCTCCGGCGACTTTCACGGCGAAGTGGTCGTGCTGGGCTCGGGCCCCGGCGGCTACACGGCGGCCTTCCGCGCCGCCGATCTCGGCAAGAAGGTCATCCTGATCGAGAAATACGACACGCTGGGCGGCGTCTGCCTCAACGTAGGCTGTATCCCCTCGAAGGCACTCTTGCATGCCTCCAAGGTCATCACCGAGACCGAGGAGATGTCTCAGCATGGGATCTCGTTCTCGAAGCCCAAGGTGAATTCGGACGAGCTGCGCGAGTGGAAGAACGGCGTTGTCGGCAAGCTCACGGGTGGTCTCGCGGGCATGGCAAAGCAGCGCAAGGTTACCGTGGTCAACGGCTACGGCACCTTCACCGGCGCGAACTCCATAGAGGTCGAGACCGAAGAGGGCGCCAAGACCGTCACCTTCGATCAGTGCATCATCGCGGCAGGCTCCGAGCCTGTGAAGCTGCCCTTCATCCCGCATGACGACGAGCGGGTGGTGGACAGCACGGGCGCGCTGGAACTGAACCCGATCCCGAAGAAGATGATCGTCCTCGGTGGCGGCATCATCGGCTTCGAGATGGCGACGGTCTATGACGCGCTCGGCGCGGATGTGACCGTGGTCGAGATGATGGACCAGATCCTGCCGGGTGCCGACAAGGACATCGTGAAGCCCTTGCACAAGCGGATGGAGGGACGTCTCGCGGCCATCAAGCTCAAGACCAAGGTCACCGCGGTCGAGGCGCAGAAGAAGGGCCTCAAGGTCACCTTCGAGGACGAGAACGGCGAAAGCGCGTCGGAGATGTTCGACAAGATGCTCGTCTCCGTGGGCCGGACCCCGAACGGCGCCAAGATCGCCGCCGATCAGGCGGGCGTGAAGGTCACCGACCGGGGCTTCATCGAGGTCGATCACCAGCAGCGCACCAACGTGCCGCATATCTTCGCGATCGGCGACGTGGTGGGCCAGCCCATGCTGGCGCACAAGGCGGTGCATGAGGGCAAGGTCGCGGCGGAGGTGGCGTCGGGCGAAAAGCGCGCGTTCGATGCCCGCGTGATCCCGTCCGTGGCCTATACCGATCCTGAAGTGGCGTGGTGCGGCGTGACCGAGGCGCAGGCCAAGGCGCAGGGCATGAAGATCGAGAAGGGCGTTTTCCCTTGGGCCGCTTCGGGCCGGGCACTGGCCAATGGACGGTCGGAAGGTATCACGAAGCTGATCTTCGATCCCGAGGATGACCGTGTGATCGGTGGTGCCATCGTCGGCACGAATGCGGGCGATCTGATCTCTGAAGTGGCGCTGGCCATCGAGATGGGCGCGGATGCGGTCGATCTCGGCCACACGATCCACCCGCACCCGACCCTGTCGGAGACGGTGAACTTCGCCGCCGAGATGTTCGAAGGGACGATCACGGACCTGATCCCGCCCAAGAAGAAAAAGAAGTGATCCAGAGGTCGCGGTGCCACGGCACCGCGGCAGGATGACCAAAAGCGCGCCTTCGGGCGCGCTTTTGCCGTTTCAGGGGCGCAGCTCCCGGCGTGAAACACCGAGGCCGATCAGGCCGAGAGAAAAGTTGGGGCAGCCGGGTCAGGGGTTGGCCGGGCAATTCAGGTCCTTAGAGCGCGGATGCGATCCACTCCCGCTATCAGGCCAAGTGAATTTGCCCACCACGGCGGCGATGCATGACCGCGTCAGATGCGCAGGAACGGCTGTGCAATCCGGGGCAGCCAGCCCTTGAACCGCAGGGGCGCATCAGTGACCGCAAGGCATATGCAATCCTCCGAGATATCCGCCACCGGGGTATGGTCCACCTCGTCCGAGGCGACTTCCACATCGCCGCGCGCAAACCTGCCGTCCTCGTCAGTGAAGGCGCCTTGCAGGACAACCGTGATTTCGGTGCCGTGGTGGGAATGGTCCGGCACGGCAGTACCCGCGGGAATATAGAGCAACCGGGCCGTTGCCGTGTCGTCCGTCATGGGCAGGATGGCCTGCTTGACGCCGCGCCCGACCGAGCGCCATTTCACATCGGCCAGACGTCCGCCGACATAACCCAGGAGGGGCTGTGGCAGGACCGGATCGCGCGGCGGTGCCGAGACAGCCGCATCGGCATCCATGTTTAGACCGGCCATCGTGCGCGCGAGAAGGTCGTCCGACACAGCGACGGTCTCCGCCTCGTCCAGAAGCGCGCCGCCCAGGGCATCGAAGCTTTCGGCAGCCGCGCGGCAGGTATCGCAGAGCGACAGATGGGTCGCGACGGCAAGCGCGAAGGCTTCGGGCAATTGCCCGGCAGCATAGGCCATCAGCATGTCGTCCGGGAGGTGGTGGTGGATCATCGGGCGGGTCTTTCTCAATCCAAAGCGCGGCGCAGCCGCTCGAGGGCAAGGCGAATGCGGGACTTTATGGTGCCAAGCGGAAGGCCGGTTTCGGCCGCGATCTCAGAATGGGAGAGATCGCCGAAATAGGCTTTTTCCACGAGCACGCGTTGCTTTTCGGGCAACGCTTTCAGCGCGTCACGCAAGGTTTCGCTTTCCTGTTTCAGTCCGATCACCTCGGTCTGATCGGGTTCCTGTTCGGGCCCCCAGGGAAGGTCTTCGGGTTCCGGCCGGGCGTGGCGGCGGAGCACGTCGATGCGGCGGTTGCGGGCGATCGTGTAGATCCAGGTCGACACGCTGGCCCGTGTCGGATCGAAGCGGTCGGCCTTGCGCCACACCGTCTGCATCACGTCCTGCACGACTTCCTCGGACAGGGCGGGCTCCAGTCCCGAGCGGATCAGGAACGATTTCAGACGCGGCGCGAAATGCCGAAAGATCGCCGCGAAGGACGCCTCGCAGCGATCCTGCCGGATCATCACCATCTCGGCCACCCAATCCGCGGGTACGGCGGACGGCGCATCGGGCTCGGCGACAGGCCGGGCCGGACGCTGTGCCGTCAGGACGTTCAGGTTGTGGGACGCGCCAGCCGCCAGCGGCTCGACGTTTGCGAGTTGTAACATATTGTCCATACGCACAACGCGCTCTGGCGGATCAGTCTTTTCCGTGATCTGGGACTTTTTCATCCGAATGACGCCCTCCCGCGTATGTAGTCAAAGTGTTTCACAACCGGAGAAGTTCCCGAATGCCTTTTGAATCGCGTCCGCCAGCGCCCAAACGCGTCGCCGTCATCGGTGCCGGAATCTCGGGCCTTGGCGCCGCACATGCCCTGGCCGATGCGCATCACGTCACCTTGATCGAGGCGGAGCCGCGTCTTGGCGGCCACGCCCGCACCAAGATGGGCGGCAAACGGGGCGATCAGCCGGTGGATACCGGGTTCATCGTCTTCAACTATGCCAACTACCCGAACCTCGCCCAAATCTTCGACAGGCTCGACGTGCCGGTGGTGAAGTCCGACATGAGCTTCGGCGCGTCCCTTTCGGGCGGACAACTGGAATACGGGCTGGCCTCGCTCGGGGCGATGTTCGCGCAGCGCCGCAACATCGCCAATCCGCGCTTCCTGCGGATGGTGCGCGATATCTTCCGGTTCAACGCCCGCGCCTTGTCCTCCGCGCAGGACCGCACCCAAAGCCTCGGCGACTTCCTCGACGACATGGGCACGGGACCGTGGTTCCGGGATTACTATCTTCTGCCGTTGTCGGGCGCGATCTGGTCGACGCCCACGGACAAGATCCTGGATTTTCCCGCGCATGCGCTGGTGCAGTTCTTCGAGAACCACGCGCTCCTGAATGCCTATGGCCAGCACCAATGGTACACGGTCGATGGCGGCTCCATCGAATACGTGCGCCGCTTCGAGGCGGCCCTGCGCGCCCAGGGTGTGGAAATGCGTCTCGGCGCACCGGTCGACGCGGTACGCCGCAACGATCTTGGTGCGCAGGTGAAGCTCAACGGCGCCGAATGGGAGCAATTCGACGAGGTGGTCTTCGCGACGCATTCCGACGACACGCTGCGCCTTCTGGCCGATCCTACTCCGAGCGAGCAATCGGCACTCGGCGCCATCGGCTACCAGCCCAATACCGTGGTTCTGCATGGCGATACCGCGATCATGCCGAAATCGCGTAAGGTCTGGTCGTCCTGGAATTACATCGAGGATGCGCCGCGCGCCCTCAACACGATCGACCTGACCTATTGGATGAACTCGCTGCAGCCAATCGCGATGGACGATTTGTGCTTCGTGACGCTGAACTCCACCCGCCCCATCCGCGAAGAGCTGATCTGGGACGAGACGACCTTGCGGCATCCGGTCTACGACCTGGCCGCACTCGAGGCGCAAGGCCAGGTGGCGGCGATGAACGGAGACAACAACACTTGGTTCTGTGGCGCCTGGATGAAGAACGGCTTCCATGAGGACGGGCTGTCCTCCGGTCTCGATGTCGCGGAAGGCATCCTTGGCAAATCCACGGTGCCGAGTGCCGCGTGACCCACTTCGTCGATCATATTGAGGGCCATACCTGGCACGGGCGGAAGGGCGCGGTGAAAAACGACTTCCGCTACTCGATTGACTACGTGTGCCTCGATGCGGAAGCCCCCGTGGAGGGGCCCCGCCTCTTCTCGCGCAACGGCAAGAACCTGCTCTCCTTGCAGGATCGCGATCATGGTGGACCGCCGAATGAGGGCCGGGGCGCGCCCTGGGCGCGCGCGGTACTCGACCAGTACCAGATCCGCGCAGACGGTCAGCTTCTGCTTCTGGCCCAGCCGCGCGTTCTGGGCCATGTCTTCAACCCGGTCAGCTTCTGGCTGGCACATAACGCGGATGGCGCTTTGATTGCAGTGATCGCCGAGGTGACGAACACGTTCGGAGATCGGCACTCGTATCTTGCGGCGCGGGCAGACGGCGGGGCCATCGGGCCATCGGACAAGCTAAAAGCCGCGAAGATCTTCCACGTCTCGCCCTTCCAGCCGATCAGCGGGGGCTATGTCTTCCGCTTCGATATTCGCGACGACCGGATTGGCATCTGGATCGATTTCGACGCGGATGGCGGTGAGAACGGCGTGATTGCCACGCTGACGGGACGCCGTAAACCGATGAGCGACCTGTCGGCGCTGCGCGCGCTGGTGCGACGGCCTTTCGGCTCGCGGCGGGTTTTGGCGCTCATTCATTGGCAGGCGTTGAAACTCTGGTGGAAGGGCGCGCGCTACAAGCCGCGGCCCGAGCCGCCCGCCTCCGAGGTGTCGCGTTGAGCGGAGCCAAACCCCTGAACCTGCCGGGCTATGCGGTCTTCGCGGGCACGCTGTCGGCGGCCGGACTGCCGATCTATATCCACGCGCCCAAATTCTACGCCGACAATTACGCCGTGAGCCTCGGCACGCTCGGCACGATCCTGTTCGCGCTGCGCTTGCTGGACCTCGTGCAGGATCCGTCCTTCGGCTGGCTCACCGAAAAGCTGCGCCATGTGCGCGGATTGGCCGTGGCGACGGCGGCGGTGGTCATGGGCTCTGGCATGATCGGGCTTTTCGCCGTCGCTCCGCCCATCGCGCCGGGTCTTTGGTTCGCGTTGACACTGACCATGGTCTTCTCGGCCTTCTCGTTTCTGACGATCACCTTTTATGCGCGCGGTGTCGCCAAGGCAGGCGATCTGGGCCCGCGCGGGCATCTGCGGCTGGCCCGCTGGCGGGAGACGGGCGGCCTTCTAGGTGTCTGTGTGGCCTCGGTCCTTCCGACGGCGTTTGCGGCGATGGGATTGCCGGAATTCGCGGCCTTTTCGCTCGTCTTTGCGGGGCTGTGCCTTGTGGCCGTGGTTCTGATGCGCACCGAATGGTCCGGCGGGATCGCCGTGCAAAGCCAGGGCTTCGGCGTCATCCTGCGCGATCCCGTTGCCCGCAAGCTGCTTCTGGTGGCGCTGGCCAACGCGACGCCGGTCGCGGTGACCTCGACGCTGTTCCTGTTCTTCGTGGAAAGCCGGTTGCAGGCGCCGGGCTGGGAAGGGCCGCTCTTGTTGCTGTTCTTCCTTGCGGCCGCGGGCTCGGCCCCCTTCTGGTCCCAACTGGCCGAACGGATTGGTGCGAAGCGCACGCTGATGGGGGCGATGGTTGCGGCGATTGTGGCGTTTTCCTTCGCGCTGACCTTGGGCGAAGGCGACACGATCGCATTCGCGGTGATCTGCGTGGCCTCCGGTGCGACGCTGGGCGCAGACCTGACCCTACTGCCCGCGATCTTCTCGCAACGGATGGAGCGGATCGCCCCCAATGCCAGCGAAGGCTTCTCGCTGTGGTCCTTCGCGCAGAAATTCACGCTGGCTTTCGCAGCCGTCGCCCTACTTCCCCTGCTAGGAGCCGTTGGCTTCGAGACGGGGAAAGAAAATTCTGCACAAGCGCTTTGGACCCTTAGCCTGCTCTATGCGTTGGTCCCCTGTATCCTGAAACTACTCGCCTTGGGGCTTCTCTGGGCGACCCGATTGGAAGAGTGAGGACATGGCGGCACTGTCCTTCATTATTGGTATTCTTGTTGCTCTCGCGGGCGTCTGGCTCGTGCGGTGGCAATACAGCTTTGTCGGCCAGACACCGGCGCATTACGAAGACAAGATCCCCGCATTCGACCTCAAACAGCACCTGAACGGCCCGATGATCTGCGAGGGCGTCATCTACGGCCCGCTCGGGCGGGTCGTGTCGCGCTTCGTCGCCGATTTCGTTGTCGATTGGGACGGGGACGAGGGCGTCATGCGGGAATCCTTCGTCTATGACAGCGGCGAGACGCAGGAGCGCGCCTGGTACCTGACCGTGCAGCCCGACGGCGGCGTCATCGCGCGCGCCGAGGATGTCGTCGGCGAAGGTGTCGGCGCGCAGACTGGCGCTTCGATGCGGCTGAAATACCGGATCCGGCTGGATGAAGCGGCGGGCGGGCATGTGCTCAACGTTGTCGACTGGATGTATCTGACCCCGAACGGGACGATCATCAATCGCAGTCAATTTCGCAAATATGGCATCAAGGTCGCCGAACTTGTCGCGACCATGCGCCGGAAGGAGGCATCTTGAAGGACTGGACGGGCAAGCGATACTGGATCGTCGGCGCAAGCGCGGGGCTGGGCTCCGCCGTCGCACATCAACTCAGCCGAGTGGGCGCGAAGCTCGTTCTGTCGGCACGCGACGGCGATGCGCTGCGAGAGCTCGCTGACGAGCTTCCCGGCGTTGCCGAGGTCGTGACGCTGGATATCACCGACGACGCGTCCTGCGCGGAGGCCGCAAAGACGGTCGGTGATGTTGACGGCGTGGTCTTCTGTGCCGGCGTCTATTGGCCCTTCGGCGCCAAGGAGTGGGATGCCGAGAAGGCCGTGATGATGGGCCAGGTGAATTACATCGGCGCGATGCGTTTTCTCGGTCATGTCGTCCCGCGCATGGTCGAACGCGATCACGGGCATATCGTTTTGGTTGGATCGCTTACGGGATATCGCGGCCTGCCGGGATCCTTCGCCTATACCTCGTCCAAGGCGGCGGTGATGTCGCTGGCCGAGTGCCTGCATTCCGATCTGCACAAGACGGGCGTTCAGGTGCAACTTCTGAGCCCGGGCTTCGTGAAAACGCGCCTGACCGAGAAGAACGATTTCAAGATGCCCCAGATCATGGAGCCCGATGAGGCCGCCCGGATCATGTTCGAGCATATGAATTCGGACAATTTCTCGCGCGCCTTCCCGAACCCCTTCTCATGGGTGTTCAAGGTCGGGCAATTTCTTCCCGACGGGCTTTATTACCGCATCTTTTCCTAACGCAGCGCGCGGCCCTTCAGGATCGCATCGGGGCCGAACCGCGCCCGGATGCGGTCCGTTGCGCGTTCCGCCTCGCTTCGGCGCGCGGCGTCCGGGTCCAGCAAATCGGGGGCCCGGTCCGCGTCTTCGGCAGAGCAAAGGTCCGACAACCCCACGCCGAGCAGCCTGTAGGCGCCCTTTCCCTCCAGCTGATCGAAGAGCGCGCGTGCCTCGCGGTAGATGCGGTCGGCGATCTGCGTCGGATCGCGCAGGGCATGGCGCCGCGTGATCAGCGCAAATTTCGCGGTTTTCAGTTTCAGCACCACGACACGGCCCGCAAGATCCTTGGCCTTGGCGCGGTCAGCCACCTTTTCAGCCATACGCCACAGATGCCCGTCCAGGATGTCGGGATCGGCAGTGTCCTCGTGAAAGGTCGTCTCGTTCGAGATCGACTTGACCGGATTGCGGGAGGACACGCGGCGCACATCCTCTCCCTGCGCAAGATGGTAGAGCCGCGTGCCCATGGACCCGAACCGCGCGGTCAGATCGCGCGCCTCCCAGCGCAAGAGATCGTCGAAAGTGCGGATGCCCGCCCGTTCCAGCGAGTCCTGCGTGGCGGCTCCGACCCCCCAGATCATCCGCACCGGCTTTTGCCGCAGGAAGTCCTGTGTTTCGGCTGCACCGATCACCGCGAAGCCGAAGGGCTTGTCGAGATCGGAGGCGACCTTGGCCAGGAACTTGTTATGCGACAGCCCGATTGATCCCGTGATGCCCAACTCGTCGCGCATCCGCTTCACGAGCCCGGCCAGCATGACCGCGGGTGGACGACCGTGCAGCTTGGCGGTGCCCGACAGATCAAGGAACGCCTCATCGAGCGACAGGGGTTCGATCGCGGGGGTCAACGCCTCCATCATCTCGCGGATTGCGCGGCTGATCTCGGCATAAAGCTGCATGCGCGGCTTGATGATGACCGCGTCGGGGCAGAGCTTCAGCGCCTGGAACATCGGCATGGCAGAGCGCACGCCCTTGATCCGCGCGACGTAACATGCGGTGGAGACGACACCGCGCCGCCCGCCTCCGATAATCACCGGCTTGTCCGCCAATTCGGGATTGTCCCGTTTCTCGATCGAGGCATAGAACGCATCGCAATCCATATGCGCGATGGACAGATCCCACAGTTCGTCATGCCGCACCACGCGCCGGGACCGGCAGGCGGGACAGCGCGGTTCGGTGTCGAACTGGGTCAGGCAATCACGGCAGAGAGCGGGCATGGTCCGATCATGTGCGGAAAAGGGATACGATGTCGAACATGTGCAGCCGGAAGCTTGGGATCAACATGGAAGACGGGTTTCACGGTGCAAAGCTGGTGCTGACGTTGGGGTCGAAGCTGGTGGTTTTGCGGCGTGATGCACGTCCCGATCTGCTATGGCCCGGCATGTTGGACCTGCCCGGCGGCGCGCGTGAGGGTGTCGAGACGCCCCAGGAATGTGCGCTGCGCGAAGTGCGGGAAGAAACGGGGCTGGCGTTAAGCGCGGATCACATCACGGACACGCTGGTGCGACGGGACGTGCGGGGTGCTGCGTTTTTCTTTCGCATCGCGCTGGAGACGGGATGGGAGAGGAAGCTTCACAAGGGGCCGGAAGGTCAGGGGCTGATGCTGATGCGGCCCGAGGTGTTCATCCACTCGAACGAGGCCATCCCGCATTTCCGGACCGTGGTTCGCCGGATGATGACCTTGCCGGACGCTTAAAGCGCGCTGTCTCCACGGCTCGACGGTGGGTGGACATAAAAAAGCCGGGACCGAGGGGAAGGCTCGGTCCCGGCGGTAAGGAGGTCGAGGGACAGGGAAGTGACCTCCAAGGGAACAATGGCGTAACGCCGGTCAGGCCGCCTTGTTCCGCACAAAATCAAAAAAGTTGCGGGTTTTTTCAAAAAGATCGAAGCCGGTTTCGGCGTCATCTGCACCGTCGCGATCCGATTTCGCGCAAACCGTTGATTTCAGGCCTGTATTTTTCGCGTCCTGAATCTCAGCCGCAGCGATCAGGCCGCGCTGCACAAGAGCGTCCGGCGCATTCAACGGCGCTGCATATTGCGCGGGGCGGCGGATGCTGCCCTCCGCGGTGGTGAAGGTGACTGTAGCCTCGAAGGCCTCTTCCGCGGCGTTGTAGCGAACGGGTCCGAGCTCGGAATGTGTCGACTGCATTTTTGCCTCGTTTGTTATCTCTTGCTGAACAAACGCGGCGCCCTGTGGATAAGTTTCATGCAGGTCGAAAAGGTCGCGGTCTCAGGGCAGCTCGGCCAGGATCTCGCGGGCGGCACCGCGCGGATCGCTGGCCTGCCAGACGGGGCGTCCGACGACGATGTGATCCGCACCCGCTTCAACCGCATGGGCAGGCGTCGCGACGCGCTTCTGATCTCCAAGCGCCGCACCTGCGGGGCGCACGCCGGGGGTGACGATCAGGCGATCCTGCGCCACGTTCAGGCCCCGGATCCGCGCCGCTTCCTGCGGGGAGGCGATGACGCCATCCGCACCGGCTTCAAGTGCGCGGCCCGCCCGCTCCTCGACCATGTCGGCGACGGCACCGGGCTGCATCATGCAATCGTCAAGATCGGCGCGATCCAGCGATGTCAGGATCGTGACGGCCAGGATCTTCGTGTCCGTGCCAGCCGCACCCTCCATGGCGGCGCGCACCACATGCGGATCGCCATGCACGGTCAGGAAATCGATATTGAACTGCGCGAGGCCCCGGACCGCGTTCTCGACCGTCTGGCCGATATCGAACAGCTTCATGTCGAGGAAAATGCGCTTGCCGTGCTCCTGCTTCAGCTCGTTCGCGAGAGCCAGCCCGCCGCCCGTCAGCATTCCGAGACCGATCTTGTAGAACCCCACCTGAGGGCCAATCGTCTGGGCCAGTTTGAGACCGGTCAGCGCATCGGCGACATCAAGGGCAACGATCAGGCGGTCATCGGACATGGGCAGGGGCCTTTTTGCGGTTGTTTGGCCCCGGGTAATCGGAATTGGGAACAGAATCCAGCCAAGCTCGTTCAGCTTAGATATGTCTGCCAAGATAACCCAAAAATACCGATTAATCACAACGCAGGGAGAGTGACGATGTCCGATGACAAATCCGCCGGTAAAACCGATAGCGGACCCGTAGAGCGGTCCACCAAGGGCGAAGCAGCCAAGAAACCGTCGAACGCGGCGCCGTACGTACTGGGCGGCGCGGCGATCGCGATCGTGGCCGTTGCGCTGACCGTTGCGCAAACCCGCGATGGTGGCGGGGAGGCCGAGGGCGGCGAAACCCAGATGGCCGCGGCGGAGACATCGTCAGAGGGCGAAAGCGGTGATGCGATGGCAGCATCGTCCGAGACGTCCGATGAGAACACTGCCGAAGGTGGTGACAGCGGTTCGGAAGACGGCGCAGACGCAGCGGCGGACGGCGAGAGCGCAGACGCAGCAGAGGGCGCGGAAGACAGCGCCGAGAGCGGCTCCTCTGAAGGCGAGACGCCGGGCGAAGACTCCGGTTCTGCGGATGCCGAAGGCGAAGCTTCCGCCGAATCCGAGGGCGCCGCTGCCGAGGCTGATGGCGAAGCAGATGCTGCCGCCGCGTCGGAAGGCACGGGCAGCGCCGAGGGCGGCAATGAGGCTCCCGCTGAGGGCGAAGCTGCTGAGTCGTCCGATAGCGCGGCCAGCGAAGGCGAGACCGGTGCCGAAGCCCCCGAGGGCGAAAGTGAAGCCGAAACCGAGACGGCCGAAGGCGAGGCAGCGGATGTGTCCGAAGCGTCCGGCAACAGCTCCGACAGCGAACAAGCCGCATCGAGCGCTGAGCAGGAAAACGCAGCCTCGGACGGCGCGGCGGAAGATGCCGGGAGCACCGAAGGCGACACCGCCGAGGGTGGCGATACCGCTGAGGGCACGGAGAGTGCAGAGGGCGGCGAAGGCGAAACGGCCCGTGCAGCCTCCTCGGAAGGTGAAGCTGCCGAAGGCGATGGTGAAGCTGACAGCGGCGCAAGCGACGGCGAGTCCGCCGAGGCAGATGCCGCGAGCGACACGGCTGATGAAAGCGCATCCGCCGATGCAGGCAACACGGATGCCGCCGAAGCCGAAGAGGGTGCAGCAGAAGGGTCCTCGGACAGCAGCGACAGCGCTGAGGCAACCGAAGCGGAAGACGGCAACACCGATGCAGCCTCGCCCGAAAGCGGCGAAAGCAACGGTGACGCGGCCGAAAGCGAAAGCGCTGACGCGGAAGGCAGCGGCGCGGAAGCCGAGGACAGCGCGGACGCTACCGCATCGGGTGACAGCGCAAGCGGTGACGAAGCGGCCGCCGAGGCATCTTCGGATAGCAGCGACACTGCCGAGGCCGAAACCTCCGAGACTGCATCGAGCGACAGCGACGCCTCGGACAGCGGATCGGAAGACGGCGAAACCGCCGCGTCTGGCGAAACCGATACGGCCAATGCGGACGGCGAAGGCGACACCTCGGAAAGCGCTCAGGCCTCCGACGCCGCCAGCGCATCGGGTGACAGCGCGGAAAGCTCCGAGCAATCGGACGCAGGCGATACCGCCGATGCGGGCGCTTCCGAGGAAAGCGGTGACGCGTCCGAGAGCGAAAGCGCTGATGCTTCCTCCGAAGGTGACGCTTCGGGATCGGATGACGCGGAAAACGCGGAAAGCACCTCCGAGACCGAGACTGCCAGCTCCGGCAATGGCGACGCGTCGGACAGCGGTGAAAGCGACGCGATGGCAGCCGAGCTCAGCAATGAGCAGATCGACGAGCTGACCGAAATCGCGACGCAAGCCGCGCAAGCCGCGCGTGCCGCACAGCAAGCGGCGGATGACGCCCGTGCTTCGGCCTCCGAAATCCAGTCTGCCGCGGATGAAGCGGCCGCAGCAGCCCAGGAGGCTGCAGATGCTGCCGCGCAAGCCTTCGAGCGGCTGCGCGAGGCGAGCGAGGCCATCGGTTCGTCCGACGACTGACGCGACCGTCGGACGTCATCAAGACCTCATGAAAGGGCATCCCTCCGGGGGTGCCCTTTTTTTGGTGTTGCATTCTTGCATCATGAAAACGGACCCCCATTTTATCCCAGAGGCTCCGCAACATGATGTGCCGCCTGTCGGGCATCGCAACGGACGGAGCGCTTGTAAAAAGGAGAGATCCAATGAACTTGGAGAAGTTCACGGAACGCGCACGAGGGTTCATTCAAGCCGCGCAGACCATCGCGATGCGCGAAAGCCATCAGCGCATCACGCCCGAACACCTGCTGAAAGCCCTGCTCGACGATGAAGAGGGGCTGGCCACCAACCTGATCACTCGCGCGGGCGGTGCACCGGATCGCGTGCGCCAGGCGCTGGAGCTGTCGATTGGAAAGCTGCCGAAAGTGTCGGGCGATGCGGGGCAGGTTTTCCTCGATTCTGCCACGGGCCGGGTTCTGGACGAGGCCGAGAAGGTCGCGACCAAGGCGGGCGACAGCTTTGTGCCGGTCGAACGCATTCTGACGGCACTCGCCATGGTGAAAAGCCCGGCGAAGGACGCGCTGGGCGCCGGTGCGGTGACCGCGCAGAACCTCAACGCCGCGATCAACGACATCCGCAAGGGCCGGACCGCCGACAGCGCCAATGCCGAGGAAGGCTATGACGCGCTGAAGAAATACGCGCTCGACCTCACGGCACGGGCCGAAGAGGGCAAGATTGACCCGATCATCGGCCGCGACGAGGAAATCCGCCGCGCCATGCAGGTCCTGTCGCGCCGCACGAAGAACAACCCCGTTCTGATCGGTGAACCGGGCGTCGGTAAAACGGCGATCGCCGAAGGTCTCGCCCTGCGGATCGTCGACGGCGATGTGCCCGAAAGCCTGCGCAACAAGCGGCTCATGGCGCTCGATATGGGTGCGCTCATTGCCGGTGCGAAATATCGCGGTGAGTTCGAAGAACGGTTGAAGGCCATCCTGAAGGAGGTCGAGGCCGCTGCGGGCGAAATCATTCTCTTCATCGACGAGATGCACACGCTTGTCGGCGCCGGGAAGGCCGATGGCGCGATGGACGCGTCGAACCTTCTGAAGCCTGCGCTTGCGCGCGGGGAGCTGCACTGCATCGGTGCGACCACGCTCGACGAATACCGCAAGCACGTGGAGAAAGACGCAGCCCTGGCTCGCCGCTTCCAGCCACTGATGGTGCAGGAGCCGACGGAAGAGGACACCGTGTCAATCCTGCGCGGCATCAAGGAAAAGTACGAGCTGCACCACGGCGTGCGCATCTCCGACAGCGCGCTCGTCGCGGCGGCGCAATTGTCGAACCGCTACATCACCGACCGCTTCCTGCCGGACAAGGCCATCGACCTCATGGACGAGGCCGCGTCGCGTCTGCGCATGGCGGTGGACAGCAAACCCGAAGAGCTCGACCAGCTCGACCGGCAGATCCTGCAATTGCAGATCGAGCAGGAGGCGCTGAAGAAGGAAGACGATGCCGCCTCCAAGGACCGGCTGGCCAAGCTTGAAAAGGACCTCGCCGATCTTCAGGAGGAATCCGCGCAGATGACTGCCAAGTGGCAGTCCGAGCGGGACAAGCTCTCGAAGTCGCGCGAGCTGAAGGAACAGCTGGACCGGGCGCGGGCGGATCTCGATATCGCCAAGCGGCATGGTGACCTGGCAAAGGCCGGTGAGCTGTCCTACGGCGTGATCCCCGGCCTCGAGAAGGAGCTGGCGGAAGCCGAAGGTGCCGAGGACGGGGATGTCATGGTCGAAGAAGCCGTGCGGCCGGAGCAGATCGCCCAGGTGGTCGAACGCTGGACCGGTATCCCCACCTCCAAGATGCTGGAAGGTGAGCGCGAAAAGCTTCTGCGCATGGAAGATGGCCTGCACAAGCGTGTCATCGGTCAGGATCAGGCGGTGCGCGCCGTGGCCAATGCGGTTCGTCGGGCGCGTGCGGGGCTCAATGACGAGAACCGTCCGCTGGGATCGTTCCTGTTCCTCGGGCCCACAGGTGTCGGCAAGACCGAGCTGACCAAGGCCGTCGCGGAGTTCCTGTTCGACGACGACAACGCGATGGTGCGCATCGACATGTCGGAGTTCATGGAAAAGCACGCGGTCGCCCGTCTGATCGGCGCGCCTCCGGGCTATGTGGGCTACGACGAAGGCGGTGTTCTGACCGAAGCCGTGCGGCGGCGTCCTTATCAGGTCGTGCTGTTCGACGAGGTCGAGAAGGCGCATCCGGACGTGTTCAACGTTCTGTTGCAGGTGCTCGATGACGGCGTGTTGACCGATGGTCAGGGCCGCACCGTGGACTTCAAGCAGACGCTGATCGTGCTGACGTCGAACCTCGGCTCGCAGGCGCTGAGCCAGTTGCCCGAAGGGTCGGATAGCGGCAAGGCCAAGCAGGACGTGATGGATGCGGTGCGGGCCCATTTCCGCCCCGAATTCCTCAATCGTCTGGACGAGACGATCATCTTCGACCGCCTCAAGCGCGAGGACATGTCGGGGATCGTGGACATCCAGCTTGGCAGATTGATCAAACGGCTTGCGAGCCGGAAGATCGGGCTCGAGCTCGACGAGGCTGCGAAGTCCTGGCTTGCCGATGAGGGATACGATCCGGTCTTCGGTGCGCGTCCGCTCAAGCGCGTGATCCAGCGCGCCTTGCAGGATCCCCTCGCGGAGATGCTGCTCGCGGGCGATATCGGGGACGGCACGACCATTCCCGTCAGCGCCGGTGCGGATGGCCTGATCATCGGCGACAAGATCGCCGCGTCGAACCGACCGCGCCCGGATGATGCCGTCGTGCACTGATCCCGCGCTTATCTAGGCAAATGACCGCCCCGCTGGACCCTGTCCGGCGGGGCGTTTGCATTTCATGCGACAAAATTATGCGAGCCGGGAAAATCCTGGCGATTTGATTCCGATAATGCTGGGGGGTGATTGCGTCGGCGCATTACGGTCAATGCGATGTAATTGCACTGACTTCTTTTCCAGATCCAAGGTTTGAACCTATGTCACGCCGGTATTTCCGTTGTCCCAATTGTGAGCACCGATTGCGGTTCAACACGGCGGCCTGCAGCATCTGCGGCACAGGCACCCCGTTCATGAACAGGCTGTCGGTTATCCTGATCTCCGTGGGATTGGTCCTTGTCCTACTCTTCGGGATCGCGGGCGTCATGAGCTGACCGCTCTTAGGCCAGGGGCTGCAAGGCGAGGACCGCCCCGCAGCAGTTGGTTTCGGAGGTTACGGCATCAGAACCGAGTCGATCCGGTGGATCACGCCATTGGACGCGGTGATATCGGCCTGGGTGACAGTGGCATTGTCCACGCGCACGCCATGGGTGCCGTCAATATCGACATTGCTGCCCTCAACCGTCGCAACCGACAGCTGCTGCCCGACCAACTGATCGGAGGTCACCGCACCCGGGACCACGTGGTAGGTCAGGATGGAGACGAGCGTGTCGCGATTGTCCGGCATCAGAAGCGTCTCGACCGTGCCCGCGGGCAGTTTTTCGAACGCGGCATTGGTGGGCGCGAAGACGGTGAACGGCCCGTCGCCCTGCAATGTCTCGACGAGCTCCGCAGCTCCGACGGCGGCGACGAGGGTCGAGAACTGATCGTTCGTCGACAGGACGCCCACAATGTCGGGCTGGCTGGTCGTTGCCATGGGCGAACACGCGGCGAGCGTGGTGAGACCGGCGGCAGCGGCCAATCCAATGAGAGTACGGCGGTTCATGATGGTCCTCCTTCTATCGTGTTCAGAAAGCCGGGGCGCAGAGAGCCCGCGCCCCGCCAGCGCCCTTACATGTCGGGCATGATCACCTGATCGATCACGTGAATGACTCCATTCGACGCCTCGATGTCGGCGGTGGTGACGGTGGCGTCGTCGACCATGACGGTGCCGTCCGCGATCGAGATCGTGACATTGCCGCCCTGGACGGTCTCGGCTTCCATCCCGTCGGAAAGATCGCCCGACATCACCGCGCCCGGCACCACGTGGTAGGTCAGGATCGCGGTCAGCTGATCGAGGTTCTCTTCCATGAGCAGGGTCTCGACCGTGCCCTCGGGCAGTGCGGCAAAGGCATCGTCTGTGGGTGCGAAGACGGTGAACGGGCCGTCACCTTCCAGCGTCTCCGTCAGGCCGACCGCGTCGATGGCGGCGGCCAGCGTGGTGAAGCTGCCCGCTTCCGCAGCGGTTTCGAGGATGGACTTTTTCTCGGCATGTGCGGCACCGAAGGCGGTGGTGGCCGTCGCGGCCGCCGCAAGGGTCATGGCAAGGTATGTTCTGCGAAGCATCGATCTCTCCTGAGCGTTGTCCGACGCGCGTTCTGCGCGTCTGCCGTTGCTACGGAGATCTGCTGGGCTTGGTTCACCTCACGCGCGCGTCATGGGCGGGTGAGCGCGCATTGACGAGGCGTCGGGCACGCCTAAGCCGCCGGGTTTCCGGCGGTCCAATAAATGATACGTGACGCAGCGTCAGCTTGCCGTGATCAATCCATGCCGATCGCGGTGCGGGCGATATGGCTCAGAAGGTCCTCGACCTCCTTCATCCGGCCTTCCGGAAAGCTCTGAAACCCGATGGTCGTGACTTCGGGATTCTCCTCGGTGACCATCACGAAGATGTCGTAGGGACAATAGGCGAGGTTGATGGGATCCGCCTCCATCACCTTGCGCGACACGATGGCCGAGCAGAACGAGAAGACCTGCGCGTTCCGGTAGATCGTGATGTCCGATCCGACATCGGCCCGCGTCCGTTCCAGCATGTCACCGACCGAGTGCACGCTGTCGACAACAAGGCCCTGTCCGAGGATCGCGTTCTCCAGCCCGAAGACCACGTCATCGAAGCTTTGGGACGTCTCGTAGCTGATGACGTCACCGGCATGCGCCATCCCACCCATCACCGATATCGCAATGGCCATCAGTCGCATACGCTCGCTCCTTGTGTCGCAGTCTTCCTGCCGCGCCATCTTTATGCACCCGGGGGGCAGCTACGGCAATTGTTCTGATGACACGGGCGGTTTTGCGTCTTTCGTTACAATCGGCCACGGACATTTGACGCGGGTTGTTTTGGTCACGCTCCATCGGTCGCCTACCTAAGAAGCGACTGAATAGCAGGAGACCCGAGAGCCATGGCCTATCGCTGGACGAACGACCTGACCCGTGCGGATGCAACGCCGGAGCGGCTGTTTCTAAATCGCCGTCAGATCATCGCGGGGCTGGCCGCGGGGACAATGCTGGGCGGTCTGCCCAGGGGCGCGCGCGCACAGGACGCGCTGGAGCCCAATTCGTGGGAAGAGATCACGAGCTACAACAATTACTATGAGTTCGGGACCGGCAAGGATGACCCTGCGCGCTATGCCGACCAGCTGACGACGGAGCCGTGGTCCGTCACCATTGACGGGCTCGTGGACAATCCCGGCGACTACGCCTTCTCAGATATCATGTCCGAGATGACCATCGAGGAGCGGATCTACCGCTTCCGCTGCGTCGAGGCCTGGTCGATGGTCGTGCCGTGGAACGGGTTCGAGCTGGCCGATCTTCTGGACATGGCCGGTGTGCAGGAAGGCGCGCGCTATGTCGCCTTCGAGACGCTCCTGCGTCCTTCCGAGATGCCGGGCGTCGCGCGCCCGGTGCTCGACTGGCCTTATGTCGAGGGCCTGCGTCTCGACGAGGCGCGCCATCCGCTGACGATCATGGCCACGGGCATTTACGACCGGCCGATCCCGAACCAGAACGGCGCGCCGCTTCGTCTCGTTGTTCCGTGGAAGTACGGGTTCAAGTCGATCAAGTCGATCGTGCGCATCACCCTGACCGACGAGGAGCCGCCCACCAGCTGGAACAAGGCCAATCCCGGCGAATACGGTTTCTACTCCAATGTGAACCCGAACGTGGATCACCCGCGCTGGAGCCAGGCGACCGAACGCGAGATTGGCGGCGGGCTGTTCTCCCAGCGCAAGCCGACCCTCATGTTCAACGGGTACGAAGACGAGGTCGCATCGCTTTATGACGGCATGGACCTGACGGAGAACTTCTGATGACGCTGGTGGACCGTCTGAATGGCTGGGCGCGCCGGCTGCCTGTCTGGTTGGTCTACCTACTTGCTGCGCTGCCTGCGCCGTATCTCTTCTATATGGGGCTGACGGGTGGCCTCGGTGTGGAGCCGATCGAGGTTCTGGAACATGAATATGGCGAGATCGCGCTTCAGCTTCTGATCCTGGGTCTCTGCATCACGCCGTTGCGGCGCCATCTCGGGCTCAACCTGATCCGGTTCCGCCGGGCCATCGGTCTTCTGGCCTTCTACTATCTGTCGCTGCACCTGTTGGTGTGGCTCGTCCTCGACGTGCAGATCCTGAGCCAGATCTGGGCCGACATTCTGAAGCGTCCCTATATCACCGTCGGGATGGCCGGGTTCCTGTTACTCGTGCCGCTCGCGCTGACGTCGAACAACTGGTCTGTTCGAAAGCTCGGGACTCGTTGGCGGCAATTGCACAAGCTGACCTACGCGGCGGCCCTTCTGGGTGGCCTGCATTTCGTCATGTTGCGGAAGGGATTCCAGCTGGAGCCGCTGATCTACCTCGGTGTGATCGCCCTTTTGCTGATTTTGCGACTCGATTGGCGGGCGATTCCGAGGCTGAATCGCGCCTGATTGCGGTCTTCGGCCCTACTGAGGCGACGGTGCCCGGATAGCTGCCGGATTTGCGGGCAAGCTAGGGGAAGAAGATTGCGTATTGACGCGAGGTCCGCGAAAGAAATTTGCCACAACGCGCTGAAAACATAGAAAAATCGGGAAATTCGGAAAAAATGCGATTTTCTTCGATTTTCCACTTGCGGGTTTGAGTGGGTAGCCGTAGAAGCCCCTTCACCGGCGGCGCTGAGGCGCGGTTGGGACGCCAGACGGGGCGGCGCTGAGGCGGAGACGCTGAGGGGTTGGGTTACGAGGCGGATAACATTAGAGGCAGATCTGGGCGGGCGCGCCGTTTAAGTTAGGGCGCAACGGTCTGGTTTTTGTCTCTGGCTCTTTGACATTGCTGGTATCTGAAGAGATATGTGGGCGGTTTGGTTCGTTTCGATGGATCAACGTCTGTATATCGCGCTCTTAGGACTTCGGTTCGATGATAGAGTGTCAGCTTCACTGTTTGAACGGACTTCGGTTTCCATTGGAAACTGATGTACATCAAACAGATGACTCATCGATCCTTAGCCGGATCGATGGATGTGCAGA